>JAPPNA010000107.1 GCA_028873925.1 Bacteroidota bacterium
ACACCAGATCCACCTCAAAAGGTTTTACTAGGCCATAACTTGGGGTAAGGGCAGGTCTTGCCACCGCATCTACAACCTGACTCGGCTGGACGAAACACCCGATATGACCGCGGAAACTGTCGGCCCCATCTGCGAAACCGGCAACATCCTGGGCCACGCACGCCGACTCCCCCACAGCACCACGGAACAGGATGTGCTGCTTTTCGCCACCGCAGGCGCTTACGGACGCGTTATGAGCTCAACCTACAATATGCGGTCACCCGCCGCTGAAATCGTAACTGTCCCGCCTGAAAAGCGGGCTGCCGCAGGACTTGCAATAACGGGCCTCTGCGGAATGCACAGTGTCTCCGCACTTGCAGCCGACAGGGCCCTCTGCACGACCGGACTGCTCCTTCGCCAGCCCTTCTAGGAAGGTCATTTCAGCGGTCACAATCCCGGTCGGTACCGCAATGATACCGTAACCGATTATCATCACAATGGCGGCAATAAACTGCCCGGCCGGCGTTACGGGAGCAATGTCACCGTAGCCCACCGTAGTGAGCGTCACTATGGCCCAGTAAATGCTCCTAGGTATGCTGTCAAATCCATGATCCGCCCCCTCCACCAGATACATCAGCGACCCCAGCACGGTGACCAGCGCCAAGACTGTTACCAGAAATACCGTGATCTTCGGGCGGGCCAGTACCAGCGCCTCCCAGATTTTGGTGCTCGCCGCAGAAAACTTGACGAGCTTGAATACGCGGAACACCCGGATAATGCGCAGTAGCCGGATAATGATGAGCGCCTGCGCCCCCGGCAGCAGAATGCTGATGTAGGTCGGCACCACAGACACCAGGTCCACCACGCCAAAGAAACTCCGCGCATACTGGAGCCGCCGCCTGGAACAATAGAGTCGCAGAATGTACTCGATCGTAAAGAGAATCGTGAATCCCCATTCTAAGCCGTACAACAGGTCTTGATGCTGCGCATTGATCTCCTCAATGCTCTCCAGCATGACCGCCGCGACGCTGGCCAGGATGACCATGATCTCAATGCGGTCAAACATATAGGCGGCTTTGGATTCGCCACCCAGAATTGTCTGACTGATCAGCGTGGTGAGCGAGCTCCTCCTCGCTGAGCCCATATCCCTATTCGGTCTGCTGAAACATCATAAAGTAGCAGAGTGCGGCGACAATTATACCGCTGCGGATCACACCGGTCTGAATCAGCGTCGGCACCTCATCCTGGTCCACCAGTACGACGGAAATCGCTTCACCCGCATCCAGCTCCTGCTTGTGGGACAGGCAGGCATCAAAAGCCGCGAAAAAATGGCACTGATTGGAGAGAATCGCCGGATTGGGAGCCATCGTACCCAAGTGTGTCAGCGCACTTGCCGTATACCCGGACTCCTCGCGCAATTCCCGCGCAGCCGCATCCATGGGCGACTCGCCCGCATCCACAAGCCCGCCCGGAACTTCCAACTCTATCTGCTGCGTTCCGGGGCGCCATTGACGGATACAGACAATTTGGCGGTCGCGAGTCACCGGGATTACATTCACCCAGTCCTGGCTATCCAAGACGTAGAATGAATGAGGCTGTCCGGTGCGCGGCGACCGGCAGACCAGTTCGCGAAGGTCAAATACCCTGAACGAGCCGCGTGATTTAGCCTCAATACATTCCCAGGGGGCATCCATCTGTAAAGCACCGCTTACTTCTCCCTGCAGTACAGAACCAATCGCCGCACCAAGTCCGCCAGCACCTCCAGCGCTTCCGGGTCGTGCCAGTAGGGAGCCAAGGCCGCCGCATCCAACAACGCCGTGCCGGTGATCATCTGCACAAACGGCCGCAACCTGTGTGGGAGACCATACTCCCGGCCCGCCGCGTACAGGCGCACTTCAGTGCCGAACTCGCGGTACATAAGGTAAGGTGCCGCCGTCCGCTCAACAACAGCACAACCTTTGCGGACATAATCCAAGTCTTTCTCCAGTCCGGGCATCGGGTCCTCAACAAAGTACACACCTTCCGGTCTGGACAGATAAAGGCAGACCATCTGCTCAAGGTTGTAGCGGTCAGCCAGCAGAGCCCGCAGCATGCGGTCGAACCAGGATAGTATTTCATCGTCAATGCGTCCCGGATCTTCCGCCGGCTTACAGCGCGTATCCGGGTACTTTACATCCTCCGGCAGCCGTTCAACCATTCCCTCTACCACACCCATGAGCATGTCTCCAAAGTTCGGTGCCCGAAAGCCCACGCTGCAGGTCATACACTCATCCACAGCAATGCCCCAGTGAGGGACGCGAGGTGGAAGATAGAGGATATCCCCGGGCACCACGGTATATTCCACATCCGGGTGAAAGTCCTGCAGCACCGCTAGGTCCAATCCCGGTTGCACCGGACGATCCCCGGCGGCCGGCTCCGACTCCAGCTGCCAAACGCGATGGCCGTAACTCTGAATCAGAAATACGTCGTACTGGTCAATGTGGGGACCGGCACTCCCGCCGGGAGCAGCCAGGCTGATCTGCAGGTCATCGAGCCGCCAGTTGGGGATAAACCGGAAGCGATTCATGATAGAATTGAGTTCCGGTGTTCCACGATCGGTCTGCTGCACAAGCAGCGTCCAGTTGCGATCCGGCAACTCTGTAAAGTCCTCAAAAGGCCCGAATTCCACCTCCCATGCGCCGGATCTGCCATCTCCGGTGATGAGGCGGGAGACACGTTCCGGTTCGCGCGCCATCTGCAGCAGTTGCCCCGCATCCACCGGAAACTCGCACCCGGCCAAGGCACCCCGCAACAGCACCGGCCTACGGTGCCAGTAATCGCGCATGAACACCGTAACGGGCAGATCTCCCAATAAGTCGGCTGGCATGGGTCAGTCAAACAACAGACCGATCAGTTCAAACACCGGCCAGGCCAGCAGGGCTGCCATCACCCAAGCCATCCAAATGCGCGAAGCGGGCTGGGTCGGGAATTCATAAGCGCAGTACGGACAGACGGATTCAGTTCGGCGGACTTCCAGCGCACAGCCGGGACACTCTTCCATGAAAATCTGCACCGATGATCCGCCGTTTACGCCTATCCGCTTCATACGTTCAATGAAACAGGTTCGGTGCTCAGGCATTGCATTTGTTTGCCTTTTTTGGAAACACGTGCTCACAACTGAAGAAATCCCCGTGACTGCGGTCATTGATCCGCATGCGATCAGCGTCATGGTGGCGCGCGAGGAACACCTCCGATTTGCAGGAGTGATCTGCGAGCTTATTGAAACCGCCGCGCGCGCGCGCGGGACCGGTATCGCAAAGCGGGATCCAGAGTACATCCGGGACAAAATCCGTCAGGGTAAGGCTGTCATTGCGCTGCACGATCTGGAGGTGGCCGGGTTCTGTTATATTGAAACCTGGAGCCACGGACGATACGCCGCCAACTCCGGCCTGATTGTCTCCCCCCGATTTCGCAAACAGGGCTTAGCCACCCGTATTAAGCGATGCGCTTTTGAGCTTTCCCGGCAGAAATACCCTGATGCCAAGCTGTTTGGCATTACGACAAGCCTGGCGGTGATGAAGATCAATTCGCAACTCGGCTACAAACCGGTCACCTTCAGCGAGCTGACCGAAGACGATGTGTTCTGGCAGGGATGTCGGACATGCCCCAATTACGATGTGCTGACACGGATGAAGCGAAAAATGTGTCTCTGTACGGGCATGCTGTATGATCCCAACGCTGAGGACACGCAGGACTAGGCGGACCGGGGAGGGCCAATGCAGGTTGGCATCGCCCTGCCGCTGCCGGTTGAGTCAACTTATTCCTATGCCGTGCCGGATGCCTGGCAGGACTTGGTTCAAATCGGATCAATGGTGCTGGTGCCGGTGCGGGATCGGCGAATGAGCGGGGTGGTTACCCGCTTTGAAAAGAAAGCCGAGGATCCCCCCTTTAGAATCAGGCCGATCCTGGAAGTGCTGGATGCCGAGCCGGTCATGGACCAGGCACTGCTGGATTTGACTCGCTGGATTGCGCAATACTATGTCTGCGGATGGGGTGAGGCCATCCGTGCCGCCTTGCCAGCGGGCATTCAGCGTCGCGAATTTTCACGCATCCATCTCGTTGACGAAGCCGCCACGCTGTGGGACAGGCTGCCTGACGGTCTGCTTGCCTACTTTGCCCGGCATGACAACACCGCGACACCACGCGGCTTACGGATGGCAGGGCTGCGGATCAGCCGCCGGGACCTGCTCAAAGCGCAGCGCCAGGGCATTGTCCGTATTGAAAGCAAACTCGAAAAGCCCCGGGTTCGCCCACAATTTGTGAAGCATGTCCGCTTTGTACCGCCCTTTGATACCATCGCGTCCTTGAAGGACCTCAAGCTACAGCTCCGGGGAGTTCGCCAGAGGGCGTTGTTGGACGTACTCATCGTGTGCCTTGCTTCCCAGGAAACCGAGCCCGCGCTGAAAGATGTGCTCGCGCGCGCCCAAGCCACTTCAAGCAGCTTCAGCACGCTGGTCCACAGAGGCATGGTGTCCGTCATTGAAAAAGAACGCATTCGCCTGCCTTCGTGGCTGACCCCCCTGGCTGCAGCCTCCTCAAAGCCGCCCGACTACCATCCTGCACAGCAGGCCGCACTGGAAACGCTCAAAGCCGCCGTGGAGGCGCAGTCCTACAGGACGTTTCTGCTGCACGGGGTTACCGGCAGCGGCAAGACGGAAGTCTATATGGCCGCACTGCAACATGCGCTCAAGCGCAATCGGACCGGCATTATCCTGGTCCCCGAAATCTCACTCACACCTCAGACCGTGGATCGCTTTCGCGGCAGGTTCGGCGATCAGGTGGCGATCATGCACTCACGCATGAGCCGTGGTGAACGTTATGATATCTGGCGCCAGGTGCGCAGCGGTCATTACAAGATTGTCGTCGGCACGCGAAGTGCCATTCTGGCACCCCTAGACAATATCGGTCTGATTGTGGTGGATGAAGAACATGACATGTCCTACAAGCAGCAGAACCCCGCGCCCCGATACCACGGCCGGGATGTGGCTGTAGTAAGAGCAAAAATGGCTGACGCGGTGTGTGTGCTGGGCTCAGCCACGCCCGCCCTTGAATCTCTGGCCAACGTACAATCCGGCAAGTATCAGCTGCTTTCGCTGCCCGAGCGCGTACCCATTCCAGGATATGGCGCTGCTCCGTTGCCCCGCGTATGGGTGGTGGACATGAGTCGCGAGGAGTACCAGGGACGCCGCACGGCCAACCTGTCCGCACGGCTCGCCGATGGCATCCGAACCCGGCTTGCCAATCGTGAGCAGGTGATCCTGCTGCAGAATCGTCGCGGATTTGCGCCGGTCTTTCAGTGCCGGGAGTGCGGATTTGTACCGGAATGCCAGGACTGCTCCGTCTCAGTGACCTACCACAAAGCCTACGGCGAACTGCGGTGCCATTACTGCGGCCTGGCTCGGCTGCCGATTACCAGATGCCCGCTATGTAATTCGGACCAGTTCAGGAAGCTGGGTGCCGGCACACAACGCATTGAAGAAGAACTGGCCAGAAACTTTCCCAGCGCCCGGATTCTACGCCTGGACACGGACTCAACGCGCCAGTCTCGGGCCCATTTTGATATCCTGTCGGCCTTTGGCCGAGGAGAAGCCGATCTGCTGATCGGCACACAGATGGTTGCCAAAGGCCTTGATTTCAGTCGGGTTTCCCTCGTGGGGGTTGTAAACAGTGATATCGGTCTCCGCCTGCCGGATTTTCGCAGTGAAGAGCGCATTTTTCAGCTGCTGATGCAGGTGGCCGGACGGGCCGGACGGGCTGAACTGGGCGGCGAAGTGATCCTGCAGACACGGCAACCTGATCATCCGGCGTTTGACCATCTCATCAGACACGATTTTGACCAGTTTGCCGCGTATCTGCTCAAGCAGCGCAAAGCTTTGTCTTATCCGCCGTACGGCCGGGTTGTCGGGGTGGTGTTCAAGGGTCCGAACGAAGAGGCCACCGCGGAACTCGCGGACAAGTGGCTGGAAATTTTGAAGTGCACGCTACCCGCATCCATTCAGATTCTCGGTCCGCAGGCCGCCTCAGTAGTCCGGGTCAAGAACCAGTACCGCTACCATATGCTGCTCAAATCGCCCCAGGGATTCTTCCAGCTCCAGGGGCTGCTGCGTCAGGCGACGCGCCAGGCGGGCCAGCCGGCCGAGGGCTACCAGGTCTTCATTGATGTGGATTCGTACGGGCTGTTGTAAGCTGCCAAGCATCATGATTGAACTAGGACACAGGTAACTTCAGCTCTGAATACACAATTGTGTATTCAGATGAAAGTGGCCACCCATTCAGATTGATGGTGGCCACCCTGAGGGGCCTGGATTTCTGCAGGATTCGGGTCCAATTTGCGGTTCAAGATTCGGCGCTGGTGCTTGATTTAGTTCTGAGGCCTTTACTGCTCTTTTTCACAAAGGAGCGAACGATGCCACAAGAACGAGTTGCTGCGCGAAGAATCCGAGACCTGTTGCGGTACTACTACGGCGAGGGCCACGGCCTCAACTGTAGGCCAATCGTTTTCCGCTTGATGGGAAATCTGCTTGGATGTTGACCCAAGATAGCGGCAATACCCCGAAATTCGGGAAGAATCGGGCGAACTCGACCGAATCCAAACCACATACGCAAAAACTGCCCGCAAGACCTATCAGGCACATACTGCCGTAACTCCTTGTCACAGCTAGAGAAACCGGCCGGAATCCTCATGTCCGACCCAGTGGCTATTTTTCGGGCAAGCACTATCTTGTAAAATGAACGGCCACGGAGTACCTGCTCACCAGCCGGTGTGCGGTTACGCTATATCTCACCGCCCGCTCAGGGCGCATGTCGGATCGCCCGTGAGTGAAATTCCCCCAGACGACCCGGCGAATAGATTGCGGTATAGTCCGAGGTAACGGCAGGAACCGTTCTGCTGCGGGCTTGTTGTACGGCTGCGAAGGGTGAGTCCCGCACGGTCAGCTCCCTCTGAACCCCGTCAGGGCCGGAAGGCAGCAGCGGTAGGAGGTCGTAGCGACGCGATGCGGGTCGCTTACCCTTCTTTGTTTGTATTAATCGCGTCATGATGGCAATACTCTTACTGGCAGCGCAGAATGCACCGGCGGCTAACCCGTTTGGCGGGTTCGGCATGATCCTGCCGTTGCTTGGGATCTTCCTGGTCTTCTATTTCTTCATTATCCGGCCTCAGCAGAAGCGGGAAAAGCAGCGCAAAGCCATGATTGCAGCCGTTGCCAAGAGTGATCGCGTCATTACCGCCGGCGGAATTCACGGGATCGTAACACAGGTCCAAGAATCCAGTGTCCTGGTGGATGTGGGCGGTGTTAAACTGCGCGTGGAGAAGAATTCTCTCGCAAACGTGGTCAACAAGCAGTAAGTCCGGGGGCAAACCGGACTCGGTAGGCCGCATATATGGCATCCGCAATCCAGTTCGACCCTGTTGACGACGCAGTCGCCGACATCCGGGCAGGCCGCCTGGTCATTGTGGTAGACGATGAGGATCGCGAAAACGAAGGTGACTTTGTCGGGGCGGCCGAATCCATCACGCCTGAACTGGTCAACTTTATGGCCAAAGAGGGGCGCGGTCTGATCTGCGTACCCATGGCACCCGACCGTGCGCGTGATCTGGGTCTGGAACTGCTGGATCCGCAAAATACCGGGACCTCCAGTACCCCCATGGCCACACCCGTGGACTACCGGCATCACACAACCACCGGAATCAGTGCCGCAGACCGGGCACGTACGATTCAGGCACTGGCCGATTCAAGGTCCCGCTTAAGTGATTTCCGACGTTCCGGCCATGTGTTCCCGCTCATTGCGCGCAGCGGCGGGGTGCTGCGCCGAACCGGCCACACCGAAGCTACGGTAGATCTGGTCACACTCGCCGGACTCAGCCCGGTGGGGGTGCTGGTGGAAATCATGTCTGAAGATGGCACGATGGCCCGCGTCCCGGAGCTCAGGCAGCTGGCCGACACCCACACAATGCGGATGATCACCATTCGTGATCTGGTCGCGTTCCGGATGGCGCAGTCCCGCATGATTGACCGGGTCGCTGAAGTTAGGCTGCCGACCATCTACGGTGAATTCAGGCTGATCGCCTTTGAGGATACATCCAACAATGATGTGCATTTTGCCCTGGTGAAGGGATCTTGGAACGCAGCCGAGCCAGTATTGACACGCGTACACTCGCAGTGCGTCACCGGCGATTTGTTCGGATCACTACGATGTGACTGCGGAGATCAGTTCCACACGGCCCTTCAGCGGGTCGAGGCCGAAGGTTGTGGTGTGGTCCTGTACATGAAACAGGAGGGGAGAGGTATTGGACTGGTCAACAAACTCCGTGCCTATGAGCTGCAGGAAAAAGGCCTTGACACCGTGGAGGCGAACGCAGCCCTCGGATTTGACATGGATCACCGCGATTACGGTATCGGGTGCCAGATTCTGCGGGATCTGGGGGTGCGCAAGCTTCGTCTGATGACCAACAACCCTAAGAAACGGGTGGGCTTGGGTGGATACGGGCTGGAAATCTCAGAATGTGTTCCCCTTGAAGTGCCGCCGAATCACGAGAACATAGCCTACCTGCGCACCAAACGGGATCGGATGGGACACACCCTGAAAAATCTGGGCCCATTGCATCCGCCGCGCGGCAAACTCTGAGGCTCAAACAGGGTCAGCCCATTGTGGTAATTTTCGGGGCATAACCAAGTTGCCCCATCATGACCATCCGCGGACTCCTTGTTGGTGCCCTATGCCTGACTGCGCTTCCGGCCGAAGCCCAGCGCACCAACAAACCTGTCCTACACGGCCGACACTGGGTCGCCATCACCGGGAAACCTCTGGGGGCCACGGCGGGAGCCATGATGTTTGCCAAAGGCGGCAATGCCATTGATGCCGCCTGCGCGATGCTGGGGGCCACCAGCACCATGTGGGATGTCCTTAGCTGGGGCGGCGAGACCCAAGCCCTGGTATTCAACCCCAATACCGGCAAAGTAGTCGGCATCAATGCTCTCGGCACCGCGCCTACCGGCGCTACCGTAGATTTTTTCAAGAATAAAGACCTCAAGTATCCGCCCGAATACGGCCCGTTGGCGGCCGTAACCCCGGGTACACCGGGTGGGCTGATGGTCATGCTGGCCGAATACGGTACACTGTCGCTGGAAGATGTGCTGATGCCAAGTGTCCAGATGGCCGAGGGCTATCCCATTGAATCCTCCGCCGTGGGCAGCATTGGGCAGGAAAAGGACCGCATCAGGGAATGGCCCTACTCCGCAGCCGTGTTCCTGCCACATGCGGGAGAAGAGCGGGAAACTCCTGTGGCTGGTGAGATTTTCCGGCAGTCGGATCTGGCACAAACGCTACGCAAGCTTATAGAAGCGGAAGCTGACGCGCTTGCGGCCGGCATGTCCCGCAAGGAAGCCATTTATGCGGCCTATGACCGGTTTTACCGCGGTGACATCGCCGAAGAGCTGGTGCGCGGCACCCAGGAGCAGGGAGGACTCATCACCATGGAGGATCTGGACCGGTGGCAGGTCTACATTGAAGAGCCTGTGATGACCGGTTACAAGGGCATTCAGGTTTACAAACTCACCAGTTGGGTTCAGGGACCGGTCATGCTGCAGGCCCTCAACATGCTTGAGTCCATGGACCTGAAGGCCATGGGCTACAATAGTACGCGATACATCCATGCGCTCTACCAAGTTATGAACATGACGTTTGCAGACCGGGATTTCTATTACGGGGATCCCTACTTCCCACCCGCTGAGCCGATGGAGGGACTGCTTTCCAAGGAATACGCCAACGCCCGCGCGGCGACCATTGACTGGACGCAGAACGATCCTAACATCGGTCCGGGCGATCCGTATCCGTTCCAGGGAGAAACCAATCCCTTTGCCGAGTATCTGGAGCAGTGGTCCGCTATTAACCCTCCCGCCGGCGGCGACGCTGCTGATATGGAGGATTTCTATGCGGGTACGACATCCATTCAGGCTGCAGATGCGGAAGGATGGGTGGTCTCCGTTACCCCCAGCGGCGGCTGGATACCCGCTGTCATCGCTGGCAATACCGGTATCGGACTGAGTCAACGGATGCAGAGTTTTGTGCTTGATCCGGCCGAGAATCCGTACAACCTGGTGGAGCCGGGTAAGCGGCCCCGGGCTACCCTCACCCCGGGCATGGCGCTGAAGGACGGAAAACCGTACTTATCCTTTGCCGTTCAGGGAGGCGACAGCCAGGATCAGAATCTGCTACAGTTCTTCCTCAACATGGTTGAGTTTGACATGAACGTGCAGCAGGCTGTGGAAGCAGCCAATATCAACAGCTTTCAGCTTAAAGGCTCCTTTGGGGATCACGAAAGCCGCCCCGGACGGCTGCTGCTGCAGGATGGCGTACCGGACTGGGTCCGGCGCGAATTGCGTCAACTGGGCTATAGCCTGACCTTCAGTGCCCGGACATCCGGCCCGATCACCGCCATCTACTTTGATCGGGAGCATGGCACCCTGTGGGGTGCCGCCAGTGACCACGGCGAGGACTACGGCATTGCATGGTGATCAGGCGAATCGGCTTCGGGTGCGGCGGGCTGGCAGTGCTACTGCTGTTCGGTGGCTGCAGGCAGATGGCTGACCGCCCGGTGGACTACAACTATGATGTGCGTCCGATTCTTGCAGATCACTGCTATAGCTGCCATGGCCCTGACCCGGAAAGCCGTCAGGCCGATGTGCAGCTGCATACGCAGGACGGGCTGTATGCCCCCCTGCGGGACGACACCTCCCGCAAGGTCATCGTACCCGGCAATGCAAGCACCAGCGAACTGGTCCGCAGGATCACCCATTCGGATCCCCTGCAGCGGATGCCCCCGCCCGAAGCTCCACACGCCCTGACCCCGGAGGAAATCACAACCCTGACCCGATGGGTCAACGAGGGCGCTGTCTGGAAGCCGCACTGGTCCCATATACCTGCGCAGCTGCCCGCATTGCCGGACGTGTCCCGACCCTCGTGGGTCCGTAATCCCATTGACCGGTTTGTGCTGGCCCGACTGGATCAGGAGCAGCTAAAACCTTCGCCAGAAGCCCACCGCCGGACCCTGATCCGGCGGTTGTATCTGGATCTGATCGGTCTTCCACCGCCGGTGAGTGAAGTCCGCGACTTCGCGGCAGCTTCTGATCCTGATGCCTATGAGCAGCTGGTTGATCGGCTGCTTAAGTCGGCTCACTTTGGAGAGCGTATGGCCCAGCACTGGCTGGACCTGGCCCGCTATGCCGACACAAACGGCTATTCCATTGATGGCGGTCGCCATATGTGGCTTTGGCGGGACTGGGTGATTGATGCCTTCAACGCGAATAAGCCTTTTGACGAATTCGTCATTGAGCAAATGGCCGGGGATCTGCTCCCGGATGCCACGGAAATCCAGCGCATCGCTACCGGATTCCACCGCAATCACATGATCACGCACGAAGGCGGCACAATACCGGAGGAAAACCTGGTCAATTATGTGGCAGACCGGGTCAAGACCACCAGCGAAGTCTTCCTTGGATTAACGTTTGCCTGCGCTCAGTGCCACGATCACAAGTACGACCCCATCTCGCAGCGGGACTACTACCGGTTCTTCGCGTTTTTCAATAGTGTACCGGAGCGCGGGCTGGACGGGGATGGCGGCATCAATGCGGTGCCGGCAATCGAGGCGGTTACGCCGCTGGCCACAAAATCCGAAATCCGCCGGATCCGCGCAGGCCTTGACAGCTTGCAGGAACTGCAGCAACAACCCCATCCCGCGGAATCCAATTGGCGGCAGACCGAGCGGGCGGACCTAGCTTTGCTGGGCAAAGACCTGCGGCTTTATCCGCTGCCCGCGTTGAAAGTGACCACGCCGAATTCCGGCTTCACGGGCAACACATTGTCCGATGGCACCGTGGCCATTGACCTGCCGGGTTGGCTGGCCGCCTACAATGTACTCCACCGCATGCCTGAGGATATTTCCGGCCTCATCACCGGGCTGCGGCTGGTGTTTTACCCGGATGATGAATCAGGAGAGCTGGGATACGGCAACGATCTGCTACCGGGATCCTTTGCCATCACCAGCGTCCATGTGCAGGCTGGTGGACTGCCGGCCGATCAGGTTGACTACCACAACGCGGCTGCCGTAGCACAGGTAACAGCCTCCCATTTTCATCCCGACTATCCGCCTGAACAAATCCTTGATGACCGACGCCAGTCCGGCTGGTCTCCGGGCACGGTGCGATCGCGCCCTACACACCTGACGCTCACCTTCCAAACCCCGCTGGACGCGTCAGAAGTGTCCTATGTGACGGTCATGGTGAATTTTGGCATGGGTCAATCGATGGTGGCCCGACAGTGGAAGGCGTTTGCCATGACCGGTCATGATGATCGAGCCGTTTATTCGGATGCTGTACACCGGGCCCTGACCGGTGAGCTCGTTGATGACCAGCTGCTCCGGGACACCTTTTACCAGCGGTCCGAAGCGGCGGCCCCGATTCGCCATGCCATAGCCAACCTGGAAGAACGTCTGTCGGTGCTCACCGAGACCTACCCAACCATGGTCATGGCCCCAAGCGAGGATCCGCGGCCCACCCATGTTCTTTATCGCGGTCAGTATGATCAGCCGCTGACCTCTGTTGAGCCTGGTGTACCGGTATGGATGCCGCAGCTGCCGGACAGCGCCGGGCGGCTAGCTCTCGCGCACTGGCTCATGGATCCGTCCCATCCCCTGACGCATCGTGTGACCGTGAACCGTTTCTGGCTGCTGCTGTTTGGTCGGGGCCTGGTAAGCACGCCGGCCGATTTTGGTGCACGCGGGGCCCTGCCTTCCCATCCTGATCTACTGGATTGGCTTGCATTTACCTTTGCCCAAAGTGGCTTCGATACCAAGGCCCTGCTCAAGACCATCGTAATGAGTGCCACCTACCGCCAGCAGAGTCATTCCTCCGGTGCCCTGCAGCAGCGTGATCCTCATAATGCGCTTTTGGCTCGCGGGCCACGCTTCCGTCTGCAGGCGGAGTTTATTCGGGACCAGGCGCTGGCCATCAGCGGACTTCTGGTCCGACATCTGGGCGGACCAAGTGTGCATCCTTACCAGCCCCCGGGACTTTGGAAAGAGGTCAGCCATTATGGCAGCACGCCGGCAACCGCACAGTCCTTTGCCCAGGATCACGGGGAAAAGCTGTACCGCCGCAGCCTGTACACATACTGGAAGCGCACCGCACCGCCGCCGGGTATGATGATTTTTGACAGTCCGACCCGGGAGGTTTGTACGATCACCCGTGAACTGACCAACACGCCCCTGCAGGCCTTGGTGCTGCTCAATGACCCTCAGTTTGTTGAGGCCAGTCGGGCATTTGCGATGTTTCTGCTGGATGAAGTACCGCATAAGGAACGGATCTCGTATGCGTTTGAAGCCGCCACCGGCCGGCTCCCGGACGCGGAAGATGTACAACGCCTACAGGCACGCCTGGAGGAGGAGTTACAGGTCTTCACCAGGGACCCTTCGCGGGCCAAGGCGCTGCTGAGCGTGGGAGAGTCACCCGTAAGCACGCGGCATGATATTGCCGCGCAGGCAGCGTGGACGCTGGTTGCCAGTGCTCTGCTTAATCTGAGTGAAACCATTACGCGCAGCTGAAAGGATGCACCCGCTTTGCGACTACGAGCGCACCATTACACGCCGTACATTCCTCGGGCAATCCGCCCGTGGAATTGGCCGTATGGGACTGGCATCGCTGTTGTTTTCGGGGTTCATGCGGCAGCCGCGCGGCCCGCATTTTGCCCCCAAGGCACGCCGCATCATTTATCTGTTCCAGTCCGGCGGACCTTCTCATGTGGATCTGTTTGACTACAAGCCGCGCCAGCGGGATTTACATGCGACGGAGTTGCCCGATTCGATCCGCGGAGGTCAGCGCCTGACCGGCATGACCGCCAGCCAGGCATCGTTCCCGGTGGTGGCCCCACACTGGCCGATGCGTCAGTGCGGCACACATAAGACCTGGATCAGCGACCTGCTTCCCCATACGCAATCTATTGCGGACGAAATCTGCATTGTAAAGTCGATGGTCACAGAAGCCATCAACCATGACCCGGCGATTACATTCATCAACACCGGCTCACAGCAGATCGGTCACGCCAGTCTTGGGTCGTGGCTCAGCTATGGGCTGGGCAGCGAAAATGAGAATCTCCCCGCCTATGTTGTGCTGCTGTCGCAGGGCTCCGGCAAAAATCCGGGGCAGCCGATTTTTGCCCGTTTATGGGGCAGCGGCTATCTGCCAAGCAGCCATCAGGGCGTGCTGCTGCGGCCCGGGGTGAACCCCGTCTTGTATCTCAAGGACCCGCCCGGTGTCACCCGAGATCAACGCCGACGCATGCTCAATGATGTCGTTGAGATCAACCGCAAGGAGGCCGAGCAGGTCGGAGACCCCGAAATTCTCGCACGGATTGAAGCTTATGAAATGGCTTACCGCATGCAGAGTGCGGTGCCGGAACTGACTGATTTTTCTGATGAATCGGATGAAGTCTTTGCACTATACGGGGCCCAGTCCCGGCGGCCCGGCAGCTACGCGGCCAACTGCCTGCTGGCCCGCCGTCTGATTGAACGTGGCGTGCGATTTGTGCAGCTGTTCCATCGGGGATGGGACCAGCACATTGCGCTGTTCAAGCAGCTGCCCGCTCAATGTCTGGACGTGGACCAGGCTTCTGCGGCCCTGGTCAAGGACCTCAAGCGTAGGGGACTGCTGGAGGAAACGCTGGTAGTGTGGGGCGGTGAATTTGGCCGCACCGTCTACAGTCAAGGCGAGTTGGGCCATCCCAGCAGCGGGCGCGACCATCATGGCCGCTGTTTCACTTTATGGATGGCAGGCGGCGGCATTCGGCCGGGATTTGAATACGGGCGTACGGACGAATTTTCCTACAACATCGTCGAAAACGCGGTACATATCCGGGACCTGAACGCCACGCTGCTCCATCAACTCGGCATCGACCACACCCGGCTCACGGTTAAGTTCCGGGGGCTGGACCACAAACTAACCGGCGTGGAGGAGGCGCATGTCGTCCGCGACATTCTAACGTAACCCCGCGCTTATCACACGCCCGTAACCATTGTGTGGTTAGCCCTGGCCGGACCACCAGACTCAACCGGAGGTGGGATAACCAGCCGGACACTGCTGGTGAAGTTGCCCGTCCTGGCCCTCCCGCCGGCTCGCCTGAATTCCCGGCAAGGACCGTGATGGGGCATCTTTGCGGCAAAAGGTGCGGGCAGGAGTTTGCTGCCGCCATACACTGCCTCTTTACACGCTGTTGCCCCATCTGCCTTGTGGGATACTTTGAATTGGTGTGACCTGTTGCCTACACTGGCGCAGCGCCGATTCGCTCGCGCGGTGGTTGGTGATCCTCCAGCCATAATCCAAACGCGGTGACCCTCTTTCTGCTGTAACCCGTCATGCACCTCGCCCTTCCCAACCTGGCGGTCCCTCCCGGGCGCGAATCCTACCGTTTCGGTGGCTGCTGGCAGCACCGCATTGCTGCAGGACGGGCCCCTACACATGCCGGGGCAAATCAAGCGCAGGTGCGCCCGTGTGTGCGTACGTCGATCTTGGGGAATCAGAAGAGGAGAATGTGATCATGCTCCAACAATTGCCGGGGGATCACCGCATGGCGGCACTCAAAACTGGCGGAGTTTCAATTCCATAGCTCTTCGAACAACTGCGGTTTCGTGGTCACATCAAGCAAGGACGTATGAACTCCAGATAGCCCTTGCGCCGGGCTAATTGCTCTCCGACATGCCCGCACAGGCCTGTACCTCTTCAACCTTTTCCATCTGATTGGTCTGGGCATAAACCTGGTACAAGGCAAAGCAGATCTGCTCCAGGTTGTCTGCCTCTTCGTTTTGGGCCACCTGCCGAGCCTGTTCCAGAGGCTCTTGCGCCTGCTCGTACAGGGCGACGCGGGTTGCAATCATCCCATCCAGCTCTTCGGTTTGTGTGGTCACCTCCTCTTCAGTTAAATCGTTTCTGGCCGCTCTGAGCGCGTCATCCTTCTCATTGATGTCCTGCTGAAGATCGTTGGCCTTGTTTATGTAAGCCGCCCCAAGATTGTACAAGGCATCCGTATAGCCACCATCAATACCCACCGCAACGATCAACTGCGCAATGGCCTCATCATACCGCTCCGCCTGCAGCAGCAGAGACCCGTAATTGTACCGGTATATCTGGTTGTCCGGGCTGCCCATGACAGCGTTCTCATAGGTGGCCAAAGCCCGCTCCGCATTCCCAGTCTGAGCATACGCATTGAGGAGAAAGTCCTGAAGATCGGGTGCCTCCAGACTGTCTGTAAATAGCGCCCGCTCCAACAGCGGCACCGCCTCCTCCGCACGATCATTGGTCAGCATAATGCGGGCCAGCAGCGAATAGCTGTCCGCGTCAGGTCCCCCAAGAACCAGGGACTTCGTCAGCGGATCAACGGCACCCACATCATCTCCGGCACCCATCAGCGCATAGGCCCAGTTGACATACGAATCCGCCGAATCAGGCTGCGCAATGGAGCTGGCCTCAAAATGCGCTGCCGACATGAGATAGTACCACTCAGCCGAGTCAGCCGCCGCCGCACGCGCACTGTTGAATTCCGCAATGCCGGCGTTGAATTCCGTCACCCATTTGTTGATCATCAGCAGATTTATCTTCTGCTCCTCACGCGGCCGCAGCTCAATGACCCGGTCATAGGCGCTCTTCATCTCACGGATGTGCCCCACATACTCCGCTGGCGGTGTACCGGCAGCCATGGCTTCATGAATCCGGGCCAACACATCATGCACGCGGTGATCGTCCGGGTCGCTCTCAAGGACTCCGTTGGCCTGCGCCATAGCTTCCGACAGCTCACCCGATCTCAACGCGCGTTCTGCGCGCCGCAGATTCTGAGCCGAGGCATCAATCGCAACCCCCAAGAGTAATGTTAGACTCAACAATAAGTATCTCATGGCCGCCTTGCAGTAAATGGTACACAGGTTCAATATAATCAACTAGTTCTCGCTGTTCCACAATCGGCCTACGTCCTCCAGCCACTGGATCAGCGCTGGCAGCAGGATCAACGCCGCCAGAATTGTGGCCCCGATGCCAGCTATAGCCAATGATCCCACGGTGTTCAGGCCGGGGTGAAAGCTCAACAGCAGTCCGCCGAAGCCTACCATTGTCGTAAGCGCCCCAATTGAAACATGTTCTCCGGTCGAACGCAGTACGCCCCGCATCTTCAAGCGTCCCTCCTCCCGGTAGCGATGCACAAGATGCGCTCCCGCATCGTTGCCGATCCCGATAATGGCCGGTATCACCACCAAATTGTAGAAATTCAGGCGCATCTCAAACAGCTCCATAAACAGGATCATCCAAATGACACCGATCACCAAGGGGGTCATCGCCAGGATGGACCATCGCAGTCGGACAAAGTTGACCCACATTAGCAGCCACACCACAATCAGCGTGGCGACCACCATAAAGGGGCTTTCCTGCCGCATAAGTCGCAGCACATCCGCAGCCACAATGGAAGAAGAACCGGCATGATGCGTCTTGCCATCCGGGGTCGTGACCGAACCGACCTGCCGGGCAAACGCCATTGACTTGCGACCATCTGACAATCCGACCGCCGGAATGATCGTGATGAAGTTGCCCAGCTCACCAGTCTTGGAGGTGAATCGCCTGCGGAGCAGCTCCGGTACATCCTCAATTGCAATTCGTGTGCGTGTCTGCGCCGCCCGGCTGAGCCGCGCCAGATCAGGATCAGATTCCAGGCTCAATATCGGATCCGCCAAGAGCGTGTCCCGGATGTACGCAAGACGCGCCAGCCTCGCCCGGGCAGCGGGCTCATCCATGGCAAACCGCTCCTGCAGCGTTTCAATCACCCGCACGGTAGAGCGAAATGTGTCTGCATCAACCACTTTTTTCGTGGTATCCGAAGCCAGCCTACGCCGCAGCACGGCCGCCACGGCCGGAGCCTCCGCCGGATCATCTACTACGATATAGGCCGGATTACGTCGGTGAAAATCACTCCAGGCACTGGCTACCTTGGCGTTGATCGGAATCCAGTCCTCGTATTCCGGCTCAAGCTCGGCAAAGCGATACTCAAACTCCACTCCCGGAGCCAGTACCAGTGCCAGCAGTGTCGCTCCCACACTGGTTACAAGCGACACCCGCACACCCCGAATCCGACCCCCCACAGCCGCCAGGACCGGTTTTTTCACCTCAAAACGCAGCAGGCCGTACCGCTCCGCCAAAATCAGCACGCACGGCAGAACGTGCAGCATCGCCGCCAGGGCGAACAGAATCCCCGTGCCTGCCAGGAATCCGAACTGACTGAATCCCTTAAAGTCCGCCACCATCAGGATGTACAGTGCGGCAGCCGTCGTCAGTGCTCCTACAGCAATCGCCTGGCCCGTACTCATAAAGGTACGCTCGGCTGCGCCGTGCGGATCGTGTCCCTTTCCGCGCTCCTCAATGTAGCGGGCGTAAAAGTGGATGCCGTAATCAATGCCTAATCCAAACAGAACCAGACCCAGCGTGGAGCTGAGCAGATTCAGCGTGCCAAAGGCCAAGTATCCCACGCCCGCGGTCCAGGTCAGACTCATAAGCAGCGGCAAACCAATGACAACTGCGGTCAGGGGCGCACGCAACAACTCCGCTCCAAAGGCCTGCCGTCCGCGTACCTGAAGGGCCTTGTAGAAAAAATAGCCCGTTACCACGAAGAGCACCGCCAGCAGCCCCGCCCCGAATGACCGCCCTATGTCATCGGTAATGGCCCGTATCTCAATCCGCTGACGCCACAAGCGCCCCGCCAGATAGGTCTTCATGTCCGCATGGAATACCTGGGGCTCAGTATCCCTGATCAGCTGCTCCAGCAACCCGTAAATCCGCTCTATGTAGGTCACATCAGTAGCCGAGCCGCTCACAAAGAATCGCGCCACCAGAATGGTGCTGTCAGGATTTACGAGATACTCGCGCCCCACAATCTCATCATAGGTCTGCCGAAGATCCGATGCCCGGTCGTCATGATCAGCGGACTCCTCGTCTTCATCAAGGCTGAAGTAAAACGGGTTTGCCTCCAGTTTGGCCTCGGTTATCAGTTCCTCCAGCCAGCTCTCCAGGTCGTCCAATTCCCGATCCGTCGCGAAATACAACCCGTTGTCGCGGAGAAACTCGGTGTCCCGGCGCAGCTCTGACCTCAGGAACAACCGCTCACCCGTAGATGCGTCCCTAAGGCTGTCAACCTTCGGCAGAAGTGCCTCTCCAAATGCCCTGTTCGCTGCAAATGAAGGGCTTTCAATGGCCAGATCCACCGATACCTCTCCGGCACCCAAGGTCTCGCGTATCCGCTCGGCCGCCTGCACACTCGGATAGGACTCCGGCAACAGATGGGCAAAATCCGGGTCAATAACCAGATGCGAGGCCAGATATACGCTGCCCACTGTTACCCCCGCGGCGATAAGCAGCACCAGCCATGCCCGCCTGAGTACGAGCTCAAGCCACGGTCTGAGCTGGCTGAAAATGTATGCCATAACTGTCGCCTGCTAGTTTTCCGGCAAGAGAACCAAATTGTCAAAATACACCTCCGATTCCCCCTCGGTGGTATCCGAATCCCCCCAGAGCATGATGAAGCGCGGGTTGCCCGGCGGATCCTCTCCAAACAACGACCTGTAATCTTCACCAACATCACGCTCAACGGTCTGCCACTGTCCAATACCCTCCGCACCGCTGGAAACCACCAGTACACGCAGCCTGCGGTAATGGGCCGTTGTGCCTATTTCCAGAGAGGTGCTGTAAACATACTTGATGATACAGGGCCGCCGAAGCCAGTCCGCACAGTCAAAGGCCACATACAGCGCGCCTCCGGTGTCGTTAGTCTCGGACCGCGTCTCCAGTGCCTCTTGCGGCAGCCGCAGCGCCTTCCACTGCCATGACAGGCGAGGATGCGCACGCAGGTCCCATTTCAGCTTTTCTCCATCAGCCGGCAGCAATATCTGAACGGACTCAGCACGGGTATAGACCTGCAATACCTGGCCGCTGCCGTCCCGAATGACCCTCACAAAGTCACCCGGTCGGGCGTGATTCGGCGGAATCGGTGTCAGCACGTTTGAACCCCGGCTTGAAACAAACCACGCCGTGGGCAGGCCCCCGACCGCATACCCTTCAAAATCCTCTAACACCACCGCCTGCTGGGCAAGCGCAGTTCCTTGGCCCAGCGCCAGCACTACCAGAAGAGCCCTGTGCATCATGGCTGCGTCACCTTTTTCGCCAGATGTCGCGGCCATGCCGACAGCGTCACAAAAAACAGCAGACTGATCAGGCGATGCAGCACCACGACAGCCCCGAACATAGCCAGGATTTCCGGTTCAGGCACGCTTAGCGTACCGGCGAGCCCTACCGCCATCCCCATGGTCATCAGATCGTGATTGGGTACCAGCGGTATGCGTGTCACGATAATGGAGATCGCTGCGTACGTAAACCAGACGGCCAGCGGGATCTCCGGCAACGCTACATGCCACATGTAAATCTCCATCACCTGCCGCACCAGCTGCCGGCCCACATGCAGCCCGAACACCATGGCAGCCGGCCTGCGGGGCATCGAAAACAGGTACTTTCGCAGCCGCATGACCACCAGAATCAGCACCACGGTAAACGCTGCGGCTGCGACTATTCCGGCCATCTCGGTATCCCCTATCAGATCACGAATGTTCAGCTGTCCGTTGAGGGCAAAAAGCGTCACCAGTACAGCCGCCACACCGGTCGATGCGGCCGCTGACAGAATATTCATGTCGCGGACGGTCTCCATCAGAGCCCGGTCCGACAGCCCGATATGGTGCCGTGCCCAGGCATAGATGTATACCTCGCCGGAATACCCCAGGACATCCTTATTCAAGATACGCTTAACGACAAACGCCCCGGCTGCCTCATGCATGGAGAACGGCCAGACGATCCGGTAGGCGGTAAGCTGCATCGCTGGCAGCAGGAAGTATATCACTACCGCCAGCCCGTAAAAGCCCCATTCCAGTGGTAGAGCCCGCAATACATCCGCCACATCCAGTTCAACGAGCTTGTAGACCAGGTACCCGACCACTCCGAGGGTCAGGCCGTATCTGCCCACCTGTACCATCCGCGCCCCCCTGGGGGACTGTGCAAAGGCGTTCGCCTGGCCCGGCAGCGCCGCGATCTGCTGCCAGCGAGCCTTCCAAAACCGGTCGGGCATCAGATTTGCGGGGTCATTTGGACAGGTCCGAGTGTGTTAACGCGCCGATTTGTTTTTTTCATGCCCCTAATCCGTATTTTGCCTGCTGACCAGCCGTTTCGCATAGCCGCCATTGATGACTGACCATCCGGTAAAGACTGCCTACACATTTGAGACCATCCAGAAGGGCGCTGAGTACTCCAACACCCGCTTCATAAGTGACGACGATGTGGCCCTGTTCGCGCAGGTTACCGGTGATGACAACCCCATCCACCTGGACAACGAGTATGCGCGCACGACAAGATTCGGGGACTGTATTGTACATGCCGTATTCCTGCTCGGTCTGATTTCCAAGGTGCTGGGGCGGGATTTCCCGGGACCCGGCAGCGTAGCTGTTACGATTTCGTGCCGGTTTTTGCGCCCGGTCCCTGTCAATTCCCATGTACGCGTCGATGTCAAGATTGTCGAAAAGCTGGAGGCCCGAAGACTCGTACGTGCCAAAACCTACGTCTATCTGGAGGGCAACAGGATGGCAGTAGCGGGCGAAGTTACCTTCATGGCACCTGGCGAGGTGCTGTGACCCGCCCCTCTTCCACCCGAAGACCTGTTGCTTGGGCTCCAGACATTCGTGCCAGATATGGAGTCGCATCCGTTGTGGTGACGACGCTCTGGCCGGTGCCCGCCGCCTGCAGCAGTTCCAGGATCGCCTCGATGCGCGGCGCATCCAGCGAGTCGAAAATATCATCCAGCAGCAGAATGGGCGACTCATCGGTCTGATGACGCAGGTACAAGTATTGTGCCAGCTTCAATGCGATCCCAAACGCCCGGTGCTGACCCGTTGAGGCAAATCGCCTGAGGGGCTGCCCGTTCAGCTTCAGCACGAGTTCATCCCGGTGAGGCCCTACCCGGGTAAGTCCAAGTGCCTGCTCCCGCTCTGCGGTGTCGCGGAGCGCCCGGGCAAAAGCCTGTTGTATGTCCGCTGGTACCGCTTCCTGACTGTCGTTCCGAATGAGGCCCACATAATTCAGGGCTGGCTGCTGGTGGTCAAGGCGCAGATGCGAACAGGCCTCCTTGAAAAACGGAGCTAACTCCCCCAAAAACTTCTTCCGCGCGGCAATTACTCGCGTGCCGAGTTCAACCAGCAGGCTCGTCAGGGATTCCAGCACGTCCGTGCCGATGCCGCGATAGCGCCCCAACAGCTCATTGCGCTGGCGGAGTGTACGCCGGTAACGGATCAGATCTTCCATGTAGGCAGGCCGGGCCTGACTGAGCATATTGTTCAGGTATTGACGCCGATACTTCGGCCCGCCCATCGTCAGTCTGCTCACACCAGGTTCCATCACCACGACCGGCAGACGACCGACAATTTCCGCCTGACGATCCAACGCAGCCCCGTTTACGAAAATGCGTTTGCCCTCGCCCGGCATAAAGGCCGCGCGTACTACCAGCCTGCGCCCCTGATCACTTTCAAAGGCACCAACAGCCTCAAAGAACCTTGCCCCCTTGCGGAGAACGTCGCGGTCCCTGACCGCCATGAAACTTTTGGTAAGGCACAGGTAATGGATCGCTTCCAAAATGTTGGTCTTGCCAGCCCCGTTGGGCCCTTCAATCAGATTGATACCCGGCCCCAGCGCAAGGTCGGTTGAGGCATGGGCTCTGAAATCCCTCAGCTTCAGGGTGTGCAGCGTCATGGGGAACCCCTTAAAGTGGCCAGACACAGGAGGTCCTGTCCAGGTTTTTCATATTTCTTCGCAAATTCATCCTAGCAGATGCCTCTGTTTCAGATTGATACCCCGTAAGTTCGCATTTTTGCCGAGTCCCATGTCAGAATCTTCCAAACTTTTCGCACAATTGCAACGCCTCGTCACCGAGCAGCGCAATCCGCGGTCCGCCGATATTGACGCGGCCTCGACCGAAGACATTCTGCGTATTATCAACGCGGAAGATGAGGGCGTACCGCATGCGGTAGGGCTGGAACTGGAATACATTGCGCAGGCCGTGGACCTGGTTACCGACGTTTTCCGCGCTGGCGGAAGACTCTTCTATGTGGGGGCCGGTACCAGCGGCCGGCTCGGCATATTGGATGCCTCAGAATGTCCGCCTACCTTCGGGACTCCCCCTGAAATGGTTCAGGGCATTATCGCCGGCGGTCCCGCCGCCGTTTTCCGGTCACAGGAAGGGGCCGAAGACAGACCGGAAAATGGTGCCCGTGCCTTGCACCAAGCCGGGGTCACCAACCATGATGTGGTCTGCGGTATTGCAGCCAGCCGCCGAACACCGTTCGTGGTCGGCGCGGTGGCGGAAGCACGCCGGATGGGATGCAAAACACTTTATGTGACCTGCAATCCTCGGTCTGAATTTGACCTGAAGGTGGATGTCGCCATCTGCGTTGTGGTCGGCGCAGAAGTCATTATGGGATCCACCCGAATGAAGAGCGGAACCGCACAGAAACTGGTACTGAACATGATCACTACCGCTTCCATGATCCGGCTCGGAAAAGTGTACGAGAACATGATGGTGGACCTGCAGATGACTGCGGAAAAACTGGTTGAACGATCCCGGCGCACCGTAATGATGGTTACCGGACTGAGTTATGAAAAGGCCCAGGAAGTGCTCAAGGCGGCCGGCGGGCACGTAAAGACCGCACTCGTGATGACCCTGGCCAATACCTCCGCCGAAAATGCCGGACAACGCCTGATGGCGGCCAATGGCTTTGTTCGGGGAGCCCTTGAGGCTGCCGAGCGACCTGACTGACCGGTCCAGAGAATGTTTCGCGTGAAACAATCAGACTTGAACATGGCCGATTCTTGGCTGATTTCGCTGCAGCGGCAATTGCAGACTGCAGCTGGGTTCCGCAAACTGATCGAATGGGCGCGTACCTGTTCGGCCGGCGATAAGCTCCAGGTCACTTCCGCGTCCGGCTCACTTCCCGCGTTGCTGTTGGCCCACCTGTTCCAGGTGCGTCGCAGGACTGTTCTGTGTGTGTCCGTGGATCTGGATGTGGCCCGCTGTCTGTACAGCGATCTGCGCGCCCTGGAGGTGGAGGCGCTATACTTTCCTGCGAGCGGGTGCATGCCGTATGATCCGGATCAGGTGGCCAACACTGCCCCGATGGTTCGCCGGCAGGATGTCCTCCAGCAAATGGCTGAGAGCGCCCCAACCCTGGTGATAGCCAGTCTGGAAGCCCTGCAGGAACTTATGCCGCAGCCTGCCGCGACACAGGGCCAGTCCCGCACCGTGCGGGTTGATGAAGAAATTGCGCCCGCAGACCTGGTGGCAGAGCTTTCCGCTCGCGGATTTGAACGAGTCTCATTTGTGGCGGAGCCTGGCGAATTGGCCTGGCGCGGGGGCATCCTGGACATTTTCCCTTTTTCCGGAGGCTGGCCGGTGCGGCTGGAGTACTACGGCAATCAGATCGAATCCATCCGGGAATTTGATGTCACCTCTCAGCGATCGGTCAGCCAGCTGTCGTCCGCCCGACTCGTACCCCGACCGGAGGATGTGAAGGATTCCGGTCCCTGGGTATCCCTGCTGGACTGTCTGTCCGCCGATGCGCTGTTGTCGGTATTCGGGGATGCCCTCCTGAAGGCGGAAGCCCGATCACGCTATGAACATGCGCTGACCCGATACCAGGCGACCGGCCCCGACGCGGCACCGCCGGAATCGCGATTCCTGGATGAGGACACCCTGGTAGATCGGGTCTCCGGCTTCGCCCGGGTGGTTTTCAATACGGCGGCACCGGATTCCACGCCTGACAAGCTCGCCATAGGCGGGCGACCGCAACCGGCCTTTGGCGGGCGACTCAATCGATTCAGGGCTTATCTGGGCGAACATAAGTCCTGGCGCATTCACATCCTGTGCGACAGTGAAGGACAAAAGAAGCGGCTTGAGGCACTGCTGGAGGATGCGCAATCCGATGGGACTGTGCAGCTGCATGTCGGCACCGTTCACCGCGGCTTTCAGCTGCCTGAACTCCTCCTGGCCATCTATACCGACCATGAATTCTTCGGCCGCCATTACCGGCCGCGTACCCGCAAACTGGCGCGCTCCGGCGGCCTGCGGCTCCATCAGCTCAACAGTCTGCGTCCGGGGGACTATGTGGTGCACACCTCGTTCGGCATCGGGCGGTTTGCCGGATTCAGGAAAATCCGTGTCACCGGTCAGCTGCAGGAATGCGTTGAGGTCACCTATGCGAACGACGACACCGTTTATGTCAATGTCAACGCGCTGCACAAACTGCATCGGTACAGCGGAAAAGAAGGCCAGACACCCGCACTGACCCGACTGGGCAGCGGCCAGTGGGAGCGGGCCAAATCCCGGGCCAAGAAACGGATCAAGGATATCGCACGTGATCTGATCCGCCTCTATGCACAGCGCAAAGCCTCCAAGGGCTACGCCTTCGCCTCCGATTCCGTGTGGCAACAGGAAATGGAAGCCAGCTTTGAATGGCAGGATACCCCCGACCAGTATGCCGCTGCCGAGGCTGTCAAGCGGGACATGGAGGCGGAGGCCCCTATGGATCGCCTGATTTGCGGGGATGTGGGCTTTGGAAAGACAGAAGTGGCCATCCGCGCCGCCTTCAAGGCAGTCTGTGAACACCGCCAGGTTGCCATACTGGTGCCGACGACGGTCCTGGCGCGTCAGCATTACCATACGCTCCGCAGGCGCCTGACGAATTTTCCGGTGCGCGTGGAGGTGCTGTCGCGCTATATCACCGGCAAAGCCGCAAAATCCACCGTGAAGGATTTGGCCGAGGGGCGCATTGACATCATTATCGGTACCCACCGCCTGGTATCCGGCGATGTGGTCTTTAAGGATCTGGGACTGCTGATCATTGATGAAGAGCAGCGCTTCGGCGTTCGGATCAAGGAAAAACTGCGTCAGCTACGCGTCAATGTGGACACGCTTACGCTGACCGCCACCCCCATTCCGCGAACGCTGCAGTTTTCACTTATGGGAGCGCGGGACCTCTCCATCATCAACACTGCACCCCCAAACCGGCAGCCTATCCAGACGGAAATTCATTCCACCACCTGGTCTGTGGTGCGCGATGCCATTGAGTATGAAATCAGCCGCGGCGGACAGGTGTTCTTTATTCACAATCGCGTGCAGTCCATAGGAGAGATTGCTGACAAACTCCGCAATCTGTTGCCCGGCGTACGCCTCGCCGTGGCGCACGGACAGATGAAGGCCCGCGAGCTTGAAAAGGTCATGACTGCCTTTGTAGCGCATTCTGTTGACCTGCTGGTGTCCACATCCATTGTTGAAAACGGACTGGACATCGCGAACGCCAACACCATGATCATCCACAATGCGCACCGGTTCGGGCTGGCCGAAATCCATCAGCTGCGCGGACGCGTCGGGCGCAGCGATCGCAAGGCCTTCTGCTACCTTCTGGTCCCTTCCGTATCCGATCTCACCCGACGGGCCCGACAGCGCCTCCAAGCTGTAGAGCAGTTGAGTGATCTGGGCAGCGGGTTTGATATCGCCATGCGGGATCTGGACATCCGGGGTGCCGGCAATGTGCTGGGCGGAGAGCAGAGCGGCTTTATCGCCGACCTGGGGCTTTCCACCTATCATAACCTCCTGGAACAGGCCGTGCACGAACTCCGCAGCGAGGAGTTTGCCGAACAGTTCAGGAATCTCCCCACACAAACCGCCATTGAAACCGTGGTTGATGTTGCCGTGAATGCCTGCCTGCCGGAGGAGTATATCAGCCACATGCTTGAACGGCTCAGTTTATACCGGCAGATTGCCGGAGCCAGCAGCCCGGAGGAACTTGACGCGGTACGAACCGAAATCATCGACCGGTTCGGCCCCCTCCCTAAACCTGCTGAGCAGCTTTTTCGCGCAGCCGGTTTGCGGTTGTGCGGCCAACGCCTGCTGCTGGCCCGCATTCGGTACCGCAACCGGCGCCTGTTCCTGCATTTTCCAGACCCCGAGGTGCATCCCGGCTTCCAGCGCAATCTGCTGCCGCCTTTACTGGATGCCCTCCAGGCTTCCGGGCGCACCTTGTATCTGAAAGAGTCCGACGACAAGCGGATGCGCGCCATCGTGCAGAACGTAACCACCCTGGACGAAGCCCGGGCGTTGCTTGAAGATATCGCGGGCCGGGTGACCCTCAAGACCGACTGACATGCACCAGTTTCCCGCTGCCGGCCGGTATCAGTTCCACCATCAGCCCGTCAAACCGCCCATGCAATTTGGACAGCTCCCGGCTTAAGTCGCCTCCCTTGCGACACAAAAGACCGGCAGACCATTGCTGGGATCCGGTAGCCGTAAATTCCCGGGCCGCGCGCGCATGCCAACTCCACAGGATATCAAGGTCGGCTGTCGCCCGGGATACGGAATAGTCAATTCCATGCGGAAATGCCTCCGCACGCCCGTGCCAGGGATGCAGGTTGTCAAGCCCGAGCTTTCTGACAAAATGCCGAAGGGCAAAGTGCTTTTTTCGATTAGCATCTACCGCATAGAACTCCACCAGCGGAAACACCACCGCTAAGGGAACTGCCGGCAGTCCGCCTCCGGTGCCCCAGTCCACCACCTTCGCACCCGCCGGCAACTCCCGTTGAGCCATCACCAGGCAGTCCCACAGGTGCGCCCTTCGGAACCGGTCAGCCGAGGCGCGCGATACTAGGTTGACCGCCGCGTTTGCCTCCAGAAACAGCTGCTCAAAGTCCCGCAGCTGGTCCTGCTGCTCAGGTGTCAGCCGACCGAAAAACTGTTTCCCGTGAAACATCTGCGCGCAACATTACCATCAGGACTGACAGATCCGCGGGCGTGACTCCGCTGATGCGTGATGCCTGCCCCAGGGTTTCAGGTTTGATTCGCGACAGTTTTTCCCGGGCCTCCATACTGATGTTGGACAGGTCTGCAAATTCCATGCGGCGCGGAATCCGCCAGTTCTCCATACGCGCCAGCCGGCGAACCTCCTCCTTTTGGCGATCCACATACCCGGCGTACTTCAGCTCAATTTCAGCCAGATCGGCGACCGGCTCCATTCCGGGCGCGGGCACCAGCACGGTGTCGGCAACGCCCGCGGCCGCCAGCAGCTGCCACAGTACCACTTGGGGCCGACGGGCCAGCCGATCGGCCCGTACCGGGTGACTGATTGCGGAGGATCCCACGGACTCCAGATACCCGTTAACCGCATCCGGTTTCAGCAGGGTGCGCTTCAGGTTGTCCACGGTGACCTCAATAGCGCGACTTCTGGCCTGCATCCGTTCGTATCGCGCTGCTGAAGCTAAGCCCAACTGATACGCGCGTTCGGTCAGGCGCGAATCAGCATTGTCTTGGCGCAGCAGGATGCGATGTTCGGCGCGCGAGGTGAACATGCGGTAGGGTTCCTCGGTGCCTTTGGCGATCAGATCATCAATGAGCACGCCGATATAGGCCTCACTCCGCTTAAGGACTACCGGATCCTGGCTGCTCAGGCGGCGCACCGCATTAAGGCCGGCGATGAGGCCCTGTGCCGCCGCCTCTTCGTACCCGGTCGTCCCGTTGATCTGCCCGGCAAAAAACAACCCCTCCACCCGTTTGGTCTCCAGGGAATAGCGCAGCTGGTAGGGCGGAAAATAGTCATACTCAATGGCGTACCCGGGACGCAGCATATGCACCTGCCCCATTCCCGGCACCCGCTGAAGCGCCCGTTGCTGCACCGCCTCCGGGAGACTGGTCGAAAATCCGTTCACATAAACCTCATGCGTGCGCCATCCTTCCGGCTCCAGAAACAGCTGATGCTGTCTCTTGTCCGCAAACCGTTCCAGCTTATCCTCTATGGACGGACAGTATCGGGGGCCCCGGCCTTGGATCCGTCCCGCAAACATGGGGCTGTCAGCAAATCCCTCCTGCAGCTCCCGATGCACGGCCGGTGATGTCCAGGTGAGCCAGCAACTGAGCTGCTGGCCGGGGAGTGCATCTGTCATGTATGAGAAGCCTCTGGGATCCGAATCCCCCTTCTGCTGCTGCAGTGCGTCATAGTCAAGAGTTCTTCCGTCGACGCGCGGCGGCGTACCCGTTTTGAGGCGTCCGCTTTCAAAGCCCAGTTCGTGGAGACATCCGGTAAGTCCGGTGCTCTGGCGCTCGCCCATACGTCCACCGCCAAACCGGCGCTGACCCACATGAATTACGCCATTCATGAACGTACCGTTGGTCAGAATCACACACGGTGCCCTAAATTCGCGGCCCAGACGGGTAGACACGCCCTGCACGCGACCATCCATGACATGCACAGACATCACCATGTCCGCCCGCATATACAGGTTTTCGGTGTTTTCCAGCGCTTCCCGCATGCCGGTAGCATAGAGGACGCGGTCGCACTGTGCTCGGGGTCCCCACACGGCAGGGCCCTTTCGCCGGTTGAGCATTCTGAACTGGAGGCCAGCCTGGTCGGTAACGCGACCCATCAGGCCGCCCATCGCGTCAATTTCCCGCACAATGTGCCCTTTGCCGATCCCGCCAATGGCCGGATTGCAGGACATGCGGCCTATGGCCTCCAAGCTCATGGTGACAAGCAGTGTGCGTGCGCCCAGGGTCGCGGCCGCTGCAGCCGCTTCGGTGCCGGCGTGTCCGCCTCCGACCACGATCACATCATACTGGTGAGACATTGCCTACTTGCCGATGCAGAACCGGGAGAAAATTGCCCCAAGTACCTCCTCACTAGTAATAGCCCCGGTGATCATGCCAAGTTCCTGAGCCGCCGCCCGCAGATCCAGTGTGAACAAATCCGGTGGAAGATCTGACTGAACCGACTCCAGTGCGGCCGACAGATGCTTCCCGGCCATGTGCAGGTGCCCTTGGTGTCGGCTGTTCATGACCGTGCGTGATGTGTCAGGGTCGGACCACCAGTCGATGGCCAGGCGGGCGATGTGCGCTTTGAGCGGAGCGACAGCATCCGGCCCATCAATAGCGCACAGCTGTATATGATCGCCACCTTCCCTCCCGATTTCCACCAAATCCCGCTTATTACCTATCACGACCACCGGCACCGTCGTCCATTCGGCCACCATGTCGCGCTCCGTCTGTGTGAGACCCTGGGTAAGGTCAAAGACATACAGGATCATATCCGCCCGTCCAAGCAGCTTCTGCGCACGCTCAACCCCCAACTTTTCTATCTCATCGGCCGTCTCGCGCAGTCCGGCGGTATCCATAAGCCGATACCTCAGCCCGCTGATTTCCACATCGGCTTCCAAGGTGTCCCGCGTAGTCCCCGGCTGAGCACTTACGATCGCCCGATCGCGCGCGCATAAACTGTTGAGGAGGGTGGACTTTCCGGCATTGGGCCGTCCGGCGATAACCGTACGCACCCCTTCCCGAACAAACTCGCCCAGCTTACAGGAATCCAGCAGCGAAGACACGAGTGCACGCGTTGCCTGAATTTCCTGCTGCAGTTGGACGCGGCTGGCAAATTCAACATCTTCGTCGGTAAAATCAATCTCCAGTTCCGCCAAAGCGCACAACTGCAGCAGTGAGGCCCGCGCGTTGCTTAGGAGCTTGGAGTAGTGTCCTTCAAGAGCGGCGACGCTCGTCCGATGCGCCCGGGCGCTCACTGCCCCAATCAGGTCTGCTACTGCCTCGGCCTGCGCCAGGTCAATTTTTCCGTTCAGAAACGCCCGCTGGGTGAATTCTCCCGGGCGGGCCAGCGTGGCACCCCTACGCACCATGCTCGTGAGAATCTGGCCGGTCACATACTCTCCGCCATGGCAGCTGACTTCAACCACATCTTCCCCGGTGGCGGAATTCGGCCCACGAAATACCGTGGCCACCACCTGATCGGTCCGCTTTCCATCAGCCCCCTCCCAGTATCCTACATGGGCCGTATGCGTTGCGGCCTCCCGCAGATCGCTTCCGTGGAAACAACGCGCCGCCACATCCAGCGCCTCGGGGCCCGACATACGAACAATGGCCAAAGCGGCCTGCCCTCGCGCGGTAGCGATGGCGGCAATGGTATCCGAGCCTGACATTAGGTCGGTCAATCAGCGGCGCTTCCTGGACCGGGGACGAGACTTAACGGCCTTTCTGGGTGGCTTGTGACCACGCGGTGACGTTTTCTTTTCCTTGATGTCCTCCTTAACCCCGGTGGACATGAGTTTCTGCTGCACCACCGAAAAGATGTTGTAGCACAGGTAGTACAAGCTCAGCCCCGATGGGAGGCGGTTAAACACCACCAGCAGTACAACTGGCATGACATACATGAAAATCTTGCCCTGCATCCCGGCCGCGGGCGTGGCCTGCAGCCTCATCTGGAGGACCATAGATGCTCCCATCAGGAGCGCGAAGCCGGCAACGAAGTCGCCGTAGAACGGCAGGGTGAAGGGTAGCTCCAGAATGGCATCCGGGGCGGACAGGTCAGCAGCCCACAGGAACCCCTGCTGCCTGATTTCAATGGACTGCTGCAGAAACTGCCAAAGCGCGATAATGATTGGGTACTGGAGCAGCATCGGCAGGCAGGATCCCAGCGGATTGACACCTGTTTCGCGATACATCTTGATGGTCGCCTGCTGCTGTTTTTGCGGGTCGTCTTTGAATTTCTCGCGGATTTCCTGCATTTTCGGCTGCAGTTCACGCATCCGTGCCATGCTCTTGTACGAGCTGCGGGTCAGCGGAAACAGCAGGACCTTGATCCCGAGGCAAAGCACAATAATGACCAGCCCGTAATTGGAGATGAAGCTGCTGAGCAGATTGAAGGCCGGAATGAAGACTATCGTGGCCAATGGCCGGGTCATCCACTCAAAGGCATCCCAGCCATAGTCCACCATTTGGTAGACACCATCGTACTGGCGTATCTGGCGGTAATCCATCGGTCCGATATAGAGCGCGAACTGATCGCTCTCCGCCTGCGTCTGCCCCATAAACAGGCTCGTTCGGAAACTCACCGCTACAGACGGCTCATCCGCATCCCCGATGCGTTCACCCCAGAGCTCCGCCTCTTCGGCCAGCCGGGAGGTCAGCACGACTGCGCCGAAATACTTGGATTTCACTCCCATCCAGGACACATTGCCCCGCAGCGTGGTCCCGGCATCCGTGTTCCGGTTCAAGTTGATGCCATCGACATCATCGCCGCTGCGCGCATAGGCTCCGACTTTGGAGATCTCCTCCTGGCGGTTTTCTATGTCTTCACTGAACGGTATAGCCCCGTTCCAGACTATTTCATAGCCATCGGCCGACTGGAAGACGGAGGCGTTCCTGTGGTCCACGCGAAGCCCGATTTCGTACGAGCCCGGCATAAAGGTGTACGTCAAAGCGAGCGTTCCGGTGCCCAGCTGCGTTTCAAACACCAGCTCTTCCGGTGCTGAAGTCGCTTCAATCCGGTCGAACGTACGGGCCGTTGTAAACACCAGATCCCGCGAGTCAATATTGCGTCCATCGGGCGACTGAAATTCAATACCGAGTGCGCCCTGAAGCGTGGTGTCCACCAGTTGAACCTGCGAAACCTGATCAAACTGGAGGTATTCGTTGAGTGCAAATCCTACGAGCGTGCCGCCGAGATCGGACAGCCGGGCGGTGTACAAGTCCGTTACCACCTCGATAATCCGGGTCTCATGACGCATATCCTGCCGTGTTTCCAGCCCCGTTCCAGGTGTCTGCTGCCGGGGGGCCTCAGAAGCCTCCTGCTCCATCAGGTCGGTGTCGGGCAACACCTCTTCTACCACCGGTTGCGGAGGCGGCGGCATCATGTACATCCAGATCACGAGAATGCCCGTGATCAGGATGATGGCGATCACTACGTTACGATCCACCAGGCTGCGCGTCTGCGAGTGTGTCGTTAAGCCGCCGCATCACTCGGGTCATATCCCTGCGTATTGACATTTCATCGGCCGGGGGTCGGCTAAGCGCCATTACTATCAGTGTGCTGGTGCTGTTGATGCTGCCTGTATCCAGTACATGCTGGTTAATCCGCCAGGTTTCGCGCATGATTCGGCGCAGCCGGTTCCGTAAGACCTTCGTTTTCTGGCGATTCGGGGCAAATCCGACCTGAACAGGCGAATCGGTCCCTGTGCTGCTCCGGGGCACGATGGCGTAATGCAACCGTATGCATCCGCATCGGATGACGGATGAGGCATGGCGGTCAAAAAGCAGCTTGATCAGCCGGTGCCGCTTGAGCCGGCGGCTGCGGGGGAAAGATCTCACCAGTCATTCCCTACTTGCCGACATATCGGTCACTAACAGTAAGACTCCGCCGCCGCTTCCGGCGGCGACGAGCCAAGACTCGGCGGCCGTCCTTGTCGGACATCCGCGCCCGAAACCCATGCTTGTTGCGCCGCTTTCTCCGGCTGGGCTGATAGGTACGTTTCATGTGCGCAAGAAAGTAGCGTCAAACCTTTCAATATAGGCCATTGGCTGCTCTGAATTGAGACTTTGCTTACTTTATACGCGTATACGGACTGTATAGGTTCGTTCTGTCACGCGGGAATAGCTCAGGTGGTAGAGCGTTAGCTTCCCAAGCTAAATGTCGCGGGTTCGAGTCCCGTTTCCCGCTCCGGGCGGTTAGCTCAGCAGGTTTAGAGCGTCTGCCTTACAAGCAGAAGGCCGGGGGTTCGAATCCCTCACCGCCCACTGGAGAGCCGGTCGTACGCGGTACCTGTGCACCTGCCGGGCATTCTCCCTTTTTTCCGGCGTTTTGCGTATACCGGGCGTTTCATGGCGAACTTGGGATCCGATAAGGCTGCCGCCATTGCGCTTGGGGTGGAACGATTTTGAGCATTCCGTAACCTGCTGCCAGGAATTGGTGTTCAGGGCGGGCCGCGGGGGAGGGGAGTCGATCCCAATCAGAGCAGATCCTCAGATTCCGGCGGATGGCGCGTTATTGTCAACCTCATTGAATCCTGCTGATTCCGGTCGGTGTGAGTCAGATGAAGGCGTTGGCTTCCAACCTTATAACGGCATCGTCTAAGGTAGTGCTGCTCTTCGTGCTCGGTGCGGCGGCTGGTTTGCTTCAACCCAGCCCGGCGAACGAGCCGGATGGTTGTCAGAAGAAAATTGCGAGCGGGACCCCACTGCGCCCGATTACGGCACCTGCGTATCCACAAGGCGCTCATTTAAGGGCCAGATGGCTGGCGATGACCACGGCTGCGCCGAAAGATGCTGAATTTCTGTGGAAAAGCTTCACCGCGCTTGTGCTCCGAGGCAATCCTCCGAAAGCGACAGGCGTATTCTGTAACTTATCGTGCGGCGAACCGGCTGCTGCTGTTCTGTGTGATAGTCTTCACATCTTCCTGTCACGGACGGGGTGCTGGCAGGATAGTTAGTCATCCCCTGCCCGGCGCGATTCCTGGTTATGGTCAGGAGCGCGCAGTGTGCATTCGGATGACAGTGGCCACCCATTCAGATTCAAAGTGGCCACCTAATGAGATTGATGGTGGCCACCCTGAGGGGCCTGGATTTCTGCAGGAATCTGCAGGATTCGGGTCCAATTTGCGGCT
>JAPPNA010000145.1 GCA_028873925.1 Bacteroidota bacterium
CAAACTGCCGTAAATCCCCGTCACAGCAACCCAAAACGGCCAAAATCACCCTGAACGCCAACCCTATCCGGCCCAGTACCTATTTTTCGGGCAAGCACTACATAAATCGCCAATATCCCTGCTCCATGCCAGGTGAAACTAACTCAAAGATGTTTCTGGGCTATGCTCCGATAACCTTCGTTCGGCGAGAGGGCAACACAGTCTATGCACGACTGCTCCATCCAGATGAGCGTCCAGAAGCAGCCAGGCCAGTAACGATTCAAGAAGGCGACCAATTGGTTTTTGAGCATGGCGCGTTGCCCATAACAGTGGACATGTTGGACACGCCTGCTGTCGCTGGGCGTGGCGGCTATGCGCCCGTAACAGGTACTGTGTGGCGATGCAACATATCCCTGCTGACGACGCACTCAGATCACCACCGGCGACGGCTGTTTGAGCTATCCCGCAAACTGGACGTAACGTTTTTCCTGTGGTCGTCTGTGATGAGCATGCTGGAAAAACAGGGCAACGAATCGGAACCGGTGACTCGGCTGCACATCGGCCTTAACGCGCATGCGCTTACGGAGGAAATGTTTGTACCGTTGGCACAAACACTGAAGATTGCACGAGAATTCAGCAAGAACTATTCGCTGGACATGCCGGTTGCCCTAGAAGATGCCTGCGAAGGCATAGTATCCCTTCGCAAGGCGAGATACAGCATACGCAGTTGAATCAAGAGGACAAAGTCCTTGTGCGCGGCATTTTTCTTCGCTTGTTGGAGGGCAGGGAAGTCAACCTGCCAAACGGCCCTACGGTTTCCCTCAAGGGAATGGTCAACATCCTGAAGGAAGGGCGGGGATTCGTCTTGGATATAATAAGAAACGGATAATTGAGTGCCGATCTGGAACACACCGCACCCGCTATCCCAAGTCGAGCGAGAGCAGGACACAGCTCTTGTCTATCATAATGCCCTCCCAGTCCGAAATTCGCGTATGTTGGAATACGCGGTCTGACGCTCTCACTTGGTACGCCGGTAACCGCGCCAGTATTCAAGAAATTCCGACTCAGAGGTGAAAACGCCATTCCCGGCACGGAAATCCTCTATGGTCCCTCTTATGCTCCGCACATTGGCTGTATTGCCACTCCCGGCCCTGTCGCCGGCGATCCGCCACTTCTCCTGCATGAAGACCTCAACATCGTCAAACGGAATAGGGATTTGCCGCAGCGTTTGGAATGAATAGATGCGGCCGCTTATGTCCCGCTTCCCTCCAGCGCGCTTGTAAACGAACCCGACAATCCAGTGCTGTCCATATTGGTTGTAGGGAAACAGAATGTTCTTGCTTTCTGTCTCCGGGCGGAGATAGCTGGTGTAGCTCCCCAAGGTGTAGGCGAACCGGGATTGTCCCTCCAGACGGTAGGTCGTCTTCACATCGATGGCTATTTTCTCCCGGTCGTCCTGCCCGCGCATCAAGGTGAAATCCGGATAGTGATTCTGCTTTCTCGGCTCCATCAGCTCCAAACCGGCATTTTTGGCATAGGCAGCTACAGCCGGCCGAGCCACAATCTCAAATAGTGTGCTGATAACCTTGGTGTCGGAGCCGAGCGGATAGACGCGCGCCCGACGGTCCACAACACCGCACAGGGAATAGCCATTCTGAACTTCCGCAAGCGCATTCAAAATGAATTCCTTCATCCGACGACCAAGGCCTCCGTCATGCCGTTCCGCAGGTTTTCCGTTGAGCCTAAGTGATAGAAATGAGAAAAGGTCCGAATCTCATAGCTGGAGAAGGCTTCATGGAGTCTGTCGTTCCTCCGATACTTGTTCTCCGACCACATGGAATAGAGGAACGGGCAGGGCAACGCTTTCAAGCAGTCTTCAAGCTGCGCCGCGTCGTCGTCTGTCCAGGAATTGAAATAGTCGTTGAAGCGACCGGCATAGGGCGGGTCGCAATACACGAAATCCCCTGCACGCACTTCGCGCAGAAGCTCGCCCCAGTCTGCACAGATAAATTCCCACATCTTACCCGCCATGCAATCGGCCGCCCGCTGGACCTGATTGCAGATCTTTGTGATGTAGGCCGGGCGGAAACGTTCGGGCTTCCGGCAAAACGGGGTGTTGAATTGCCCTTTCCTGTTGAACCGCACCAAACCATTGAAACAAGCGCGATTGAGGAACAGGAAGTCATGCAGGTCGCCAGTATCGTTGAAGCGTTCCCGCACTCGGTAATAGTGTGCCTCCCCGTCTCGTAACAGGCGGTCGCCTTCCCGCTGCAGGAACGCCCGCACGGTCGCGCTTGTGATGAGTCCGCCCTGGATCGCCGTATAAAACCGGACCAAGTGCGGATTTGCGTCGCCAAGCAACGCGCGCTCAGGCCGCATGTTGAGGGCTACGACAGCCGAGCCAACGAAAGGCTCTATCCAACGCCCGGATCCGTCCCAATCGACACTATCCCGAATGAACGGGACCGCCTTCGTCTTGATACCCTGAATTTTGAGGGGTGGGACCTGGACCGGGCGAGTGGTGGCGGGCATTATAGCCGAAACGGTACTGAATTGCTGCTGCGGTTATAACTCCCTGTGATGTCATTGTTCAAGGCACTCCAGCATGTTTACCATCACTGGTGCCAGCAGAAGCATGCTTCACCGCGGATGCGGCCCGGTCCTAATTATATCATCTGGACTTCGGCTGGATTATGGGCATTTTGCGGTCTCAGGCTGGTGTCAGTTCAAGTACAGGGCACCAGATTTGGGACCATTTCGGCACTCGACTGGTCAGCCACCTCCGAGGGCAGCGTGCCTTTGGCCTGCGGAGCGGCGATGTATGTGACTTGAGCGCACCTCGGCTGGGCTCACCGAAGAGCAGGCTGGATCAGAGTTAATCTTGAGGCATCCGCTATGACAGCGGCGGCGGCCTTTGCACCAGGTCACAGGATGCCCATTCTTCAATGGTGAGCGCCCGCATCGGTATGGTATAGGCATTGTCACAAAGTGAGTTGGAATTGGGTGACTGACTGCTGACTGGCTTGGGGAATTGATTTCGTCAAGCAGTTAAGAGTCAGTCATGTTATCTGAAGAGTTTTCGCAGCTGGAAGAGGCGCTCCGAGACGCAGGAGAGCCGGGCTGGCTTGAGGCCGTAGTGGCTGATTCGCGGTTGGCCACACGCGGCGCGATGGCCCGTGAGGTGTGCATGGTCTTCAACTTTACGGATGCGCGCGGACGTT
>JAPPNA010000058.1 GCA_028873925.1 Bacteroidota bacterium
GCGCACGTACGGATCTGTGCGGGGGGCCCCGGGAAACCGGGGTCCCTACCGCGATTGATTCGATCTGCACTTTGGCTCGGGATCTGGCGATGGAGCATAAGGTTGCTCACCGGCATTAGTAGCCCTTTGTCAAAAGACGAGCGACTGATGTTATGAGAACGAATTTCCATGCGAAAAATCCAGGATTTACTGCGGTACCACCACGACGAAGGTTGCAGTCAAAGCGAGATCGCGAACCATCTGCAGCTGTCGCCCGGAACGGTCCGCAACTACCTTGCCTGTGCCAAAGCGGCCGAGCTCAACTGGCCGCTGCCGGACGAACTGACCGACACTGAGCTTGAGGTCCTGCTGTTTCTGGATCCCGCCTCACAGTCCCTCCGGCCCCAGCCGGACTGGGAAGACGTAGATAGGCAGTTGGCCACGGTGTGCCACGAGCGGCACAGAATTAGTGTTCTTTAACATTACGGAAGTGTAGCGCAACTGCGTTGGAGATGGAGGTAGGTCCTCCGCAGCCGCCCTTCAGGGGGAGGCTGCAAACCGCTGGCTGCTGCTTGGCCCTAAGGGTCCGGTGGTGAGCGAGTCTGGAAAAGGCGGGGCTACGATCCCGTCAGGTGTGGACTATGGAGCTGAACGTAAGTGAACCGCTGTTGACGTGTCGTTACGCCTTCAAGTGTGGTCAAAATCGGGGTAAGCGTGCCTACTCCGGGATAAGGGTCGGCGGAAACCTAATTGCTGGCTAATCGGTCACGGGCATATGGGCGGCAGGAACATAGTCTTGGCTCCAGTGCGGAACATGGGAAGGTGTCTGAGAGGTGTTCAGGGAGTGTAGCGAGCAGGGAAGACCCACAAATTATTGAGTACCAATACTCTCCGCGCTGGCGGACCTGTTCGTAGTACTGTTGAAGCGTCTGTGATGGGCGTGGAGCGAAGGGGTCAACTCAGTTGGCTGACAGGGCGCGGCAAGTTCCTGAGCGAGCGGACTGCGTTCAAGAGGCAAGTGCCTGACTGGGCGGACCGAGAAGAGCCGCATGAGGCGAGAGTCTCACGTACGGATCTGTGGGGGCCTGGAGGTGAAATTCCTCCGGGCTACCCGATGTGTGCCAGGAGGGGCACACTGGAAAGCTGCCTGTACCCGTTTGCACCTGAAATTACTCTTGCGCCAGCCTTTGACCTCATGCTCCGTACAGGCCATGGCAAGTCACGCAGCGGGCCGTGCATTGAGCCCCAGAGCAGATTCACATCCGTGGGGAAGTGCGCATTCGTCTTGGTGACCGCCGAGTCCACCCGGCCTTCCAGCGAATCGAAGATTAAGCAGGTTGTGCCCGCACCGCGACCTCGCCCAGCTGCGCATCTGTCCAACGACAATTACTCTTCCTGTTGGTTGCGGTAACTATGGTCAACTCCGCTTGGTTGAGGCAGGTGGCGTAACTCATTGAGATACATGGGATTACGGGGTAGATGGGGTGTCATGTGATGACGGGCCGTTGCCATCCGACTACCAAAATCTAATTGTCGCCGCCCCTAATTTTAATTGTCGCCAAACACGCATCGCCAACTCACCTTGTCCATAATCGTCCGCAGCTCATACTCGGGACTATCAAAGGCATCCGAGCGGCCGAGAAGTCTGGCGCAATTCCAGATAGCTGCAGGCCAAACTCTGCAGGCGGTCACAGTCAAGGGCCCGCTTGATCACGCCCAAGACAAAAATGCGCCACAGGTCCATGCCCGGACGACCCCGGTTGTGATCCACCTGCGGGCGCACGCGCCTTTTGAGGATCTCAAATAACTTCTGGCGAATTTCTTCGTCCGCGTACAGGGCCTGCAGCCCCGCCGGAATGTCATCGCGCTGCTTGAGATTGATACCCGCAATCGTAACCTGCCCGAACTCAATCTGTGAAGCGCTGTTGTCGTGCATTTGTAATAAGCTCAAATGTTGGTCTAAACGTAGGGCAATATCCTGTAAATTGCCCAAAACGCGGGCAAATCGGTTGAAGCCAACCCACATTCGCCAAAACAGCCCGCACGACCTATACGGGGCAAACTGCTGTAAATCCTTGTCACAGCAACCGAAACCGGCCAAAATCATCCTGAATGCCACCTCTATCCGGCCCAGCACCTATTTTTCAGGTAAGCGCGAATTATCAGGGCGACATGTTTTTTGCGAATGCCCAGGTGACTGAGCATGATATCGCGGTCCAGACCCATCGGATCCGGGCCGGCATGGAGGGAAGCTTACGTGTTGGGCGTACGCTCCGTCCGTATGGGGAGGTGTATGTGCGCCGGGACGGGGCAGTGCGGAGACGGGCACCGTGCTGGAGGTTGGCTGCGGGGTGAGCTGGGCGTATCCGACCTACCGGCTGAAGGCTGGTGCTGCATACCGCGAACGGTTTTACCGAGTGGGGTTTTTCGGGGGTGCTGGTGTACGTGGGCCATACCAGCGGGCTGACCCTGGCACTTCGTCCCATGTGGGGATCGGCGGTGGGATCAACGCTGTATCGTCAGCCGATCCTTCAGGAGCGCCTGTCAGGCGGGCTGCGCCGGACGGCACTGGAGGCGGGCTACGGGATTCCCTGGGGGACCCGTACGGTGCGGTCGCTGCTGGGGGTGATGGTGTTTGCTAAGGGTGCGATGTACCGGTTCGGCAGTGAGCTGGGTACACAATCGGCGTTTGGGGTGTCGGTGTCCGCGCAGGTGCACGCGCCGCCGCACGCGCCCCCTGTGCTGGGAATTCAACTACAGAGTCGGCTACAGTATTGAGATCAGATCATGCATAGAGCTTGGATAGGGCGGTTCGCGTCTGGGGCCGCAGTTTTTTTGGCGATGGTACCGGTGACGCTGAGTCAGGAGGTGCTCTGCCCGGACCTGGACGTACCGGCCGGCGGGTCGGTCGTGATTGACTGCGGCGGGGCCGATGCCCATCAGTACCGCTGGACCGGCAAGGATCTGGCATCACTGGCCTGGTTGAGCACGGTATCGGTAGCCTCGCCCCTTTTCACGGCACAGGCGGGACTCAGCGGAGATCTGCGGTATGTCCGACTGTCCCTGGATGCCGCCGGAGGCACCGTTGAACAGATGCCCGTGGTGATCACAGTGCTGCCGGATCCCTGCGCGCCGCCCGCCGGCAGCCTGACTGTCCGGTTCAGGCCGAATGATCCGACCCACACTGTGCCTTCCGAGATAA
>JAPPNA010000061.1 GCA_028873925.1 Bacteroidota bacterium
TGATCCGATGCCGCCTCAGAAGGTCAGGGCGATGCCGTGGTGAATAAAATGGGTCTGATGGTCTCAGTAGGCGGAGCGGGCCATTTTCCATGAAATTGACGAAGGACAGGACACTTTGACCAGCAGGTCAGGTGATCCGGACGTGAAATGCTTCGGGCGACCTGGCATCAAGCGGAACCGGCGTGGATCCAAACTCAGATTCTTCGGTAATACTGCTTTCCTTGGACATGTCCGTTCCCACGCGGTGATGAATTTACGTACGAAGATTTCGGTGGCCATCCTGGCAGCAGTTACCGGCGCTTTACTGGGTATGCAGCTGGAGTCGGTATTTGGGGATGACACCAAGGAGGCGCTAAAGAAGCTGGAGCACGCCTTCCTGATCATTAATGAAAGGTATGTGGAGGAAGTGGATTCCGCCGAATTGGTGGAGCATGCACTGGATGGGATGCTGGAGGAACTGGATCCGCATTCCATCTACATTGATGCGGAGAGCATGCGTCGTGTGGAGGAGGACTTCAGCGGCGCATTTGAGGGGATCGGAATCTCGTACGAATTTGTGGAGGGGCCTGATGGTGAGGACACCCTGACGGTACTGAGCGTGATTCCCGGAGGTCCGAGCGAGGCGGTCGGCCTTATGTCGGCTGACCGGATCATTGAGATTGATCAGCAGAGTGCGATCGGATTTGAGAGCCTGGACGTTCAGCGCACGCTGAAGGGGCCGCGGGGGACAAAGGTGAATATTGTGGTGGTCCGCCCGGGATACAATGAGCCGATACCCTTTACGATAACCAGGGATCGCATCCCGCTCTACTCGGTGGATGTCGCCTATATGCCCGATGAGGTGACCGGGTTCATCAAGGTGTCGCGATTTGCCCGAACGACCTACCAGGAATTCATCGCGGCGGTCGGCCGATTGAAGGAGCAGGGCATGGAGCGCCTGGTACTGGATTTGCGCGGCAATTCGGGCGGCTACATGGACATGGCAGTGCGTATGGCAGACGAATTCCTGCCCACCGATGAGCTGATTGTGTCGCAGCAGGGACGTACGCGCGGCACCAATCGGGCATTCATGGGCTCTCAGGGTGGAGTACTGGAGCACGAGCCGGTCATCGTGCTGGTTGACGCAGCGAGTGCATCGGCTAGTGAAATCGTCGCAGGAGCCCTGCAGGATCATGACCGCGGACTGATCGTGGGTCAGCAGACTTTCGGTAAGGGGCTGGTGCAGCAGCAGTATTCCCTGCCGGATGGCAGTGCGCTGCGGCTTACGATTTCGCACTTCTATACGCCCTCGGGGAGGCTGATTCAGACCCACTATGACGATGGTAATCGCGAGGAATACCTGGAGTACAAGTACCGGGCACTGCAGGAGACCGCGCTATTGAATGCGGAGGAGATCATTGAGCGCGTGCCGGATTCGCTGCGATACAAGACGGCGGGCGGACGTACGGTCATCGGAGGCGGAGGGATCCTGCCGGATTTCATCGTGCCGGTGGACACGGCATCCGCATTGCTGCGTGAAGTGTTCCGGCGCAATCTGACCAACACCTTTGCCCGGAGCTGGTATGACCGGGAAAGTCAGGCGCTGCGTGACGTGTGGGGTGAGCGCCGGACGGCGTTTATTGATGGCTTTGAGGTTTCCAATGAAGTCTTCGCGGAGTTTCTGGACTATGCGCGCGAACGCGGTGTACCGCTGGGTGAAGGCCAGGAGGAATTCGGCGCAGCCGAGGTCGCGGCGGACCGGACGTTCCTTGAAGCCCGCATCAAGGCGCGCCTGGCCGTGCGCCTGTTTGATCTGGATGCGTTTTTCCCGGTGATTCACACGGAAGACCGAATCCTTAAGGAGGCCATGACGCTTTGGGAGCCTGCCGAAACGCTGGCCAGTCGGTGACGCGCGCGATTTTTTTTCGGATCAGTATTGACAATTCCACAGAGATTGGATAAAATTATCGGGGTTGTGCGGCTGCGGCGATTTCTTGTTGCCCATTTGGTCGTGCGGTCCGTATCTTTGGACGGATGCAATTTTTCCGTTGGTTCTAACCGAAACTCAAAAATCAGGAGTAGATGAAGCTTTTAGGGAACGTCTCACTTGTCGCGCAGGATGCCGCCGCCGATGGCGAGGGGGTCATCAACATGCTGGTGAGCTATTTCAATCAGGGGGGCGACTTTATGTGGCCTGTCCTCATCATTCTCATAATCGGCCTGGCCATCGCCTTTGAGCGCGTGATACAACTGGTCCTGGCTGATGTTAACACCCGCAAGTTCATCGTCAGCGTGAAGAAGGCGTTGGACGAGGGGGGCGTATCGGCGGCAGAGGCGATTTGCGCGGAAACGCGCGGCCCGGTAGCGTCGGTCTTCCAGGCCGGGTTGCTGCGTGCCAACGAGGGTATTGACGCGGTGGAGAAAGCCGTGGTCGCCTACGGCTCAATTGAGATGAGCTTTCTGGAGCGAGGGCTGGTGTGGCTATCGCTCTTTATCGCACTGGCTCCGATGTTCGGCTTCCTGGGCACGGTTATCGGGATGGTAGAGGCCTTTGATGCCATTGAGGCGGCGGGTGACATTTCGCCGAGCCTTGTAGCCCGAGGCATCAAGATCGCGCTGCTGACCACGGTGTTCGGCCTGATCGTAGCCATTATTCTCCAATTCTTCTACAACTACGCGGTCTCCAAAATCGACCGAATCGTAGTTGAGATGGAGGAAGCCTCGATTGAGCTCATTGACTCGCTGGTCATCATGGACTCCGCGTAGTCCGCAAACCCCAAACAGAATCATGATTAACGTTGCGATATACATTGTGATGGGGCTGATCGGGTGTGGACTGCTGGCCATGCTGGTATCCGGCGTGCGCAGCCTCATCTTCGGCAAGGTGTCCATGATGGCGATGGGCATCATGGCCGTGCCGTTCGTGATCCTTATTGTGCTGGGATTAGCTATGGATTCCTGGGCTGAGGCAGGCATTATGACGATCATGATCTCGGTCGGCCTGACGATGCTGGGCCTGCTGGTCTCCGGCGTAAAGGGGATTTTCTCGTAAATAACAGACGGTGATACCATGGGAGTGCTTGCTAAGAGGAAAAAACGGGACGGTGCGGAGATTCCGACCTCCTCTATGGCTGACATCGCTTTTCTGCTGCTGATATTTTTCCTGGTGACGACCACGATTGATGTGGACACGGGGATCGGCATGACGCTGCCTCCAAAGCTGGACGAAAACGTTGAGCCGCCGCCGGTTCGGGAGCGCAATATTCTCAAGATCCTCATCAATGAGCAGGGGCAGGTGCTGCTGGAGGATCTGCCTTCGAGCGTAGCCCAGATCAGGGGCGAGGTGCTGACCCATGTGCGGAATATGGGGCGGGACCTTCGGTATTCCGAGTCCCCGGACAAAGCGGTGGTGTCGATCAAGACGGACCGCCAGACCCCCTATAACATGTACATCCAGACCTTGGATGAGGTGTGGATGGCGTACTTTGAGATCTGGGACAACGAGGCACGCAGCCTGGGGTTTCTGAACTATCAGGAATACCGCAGCAGTCTTGATGATCCCAAGGCAAATGAGATCCGTGAGCAGTGGCCGGCCCAGGTGTCTCTTGCAGAGCCGGATCCTGGTGCCTGAACACGTACAAAATCCAGATCAATGGCCCACTTTACCAAGAAATCCAAGGCTAAGCCTCAGATCTCAACGGCCTCGCTGCCGGACATCATTTTCATGCTGCTGATCTTCTTCATGGTTACGACGGTGCTTCGTGAGCAGGAAGTTCAGGTGCGGGCGGTGCTGCCTATGGCGGAGGCGCTTACCAAGATTGAACAGAAGCGGTATGTATCGTATGTCTATACCGGTCCGGAGAAGTTGCGCGGCAACCGGTTTGGGGATATCAAGGTGCAGATTGACGATGCCATCATTGATGACCTCACCAACATCCGTACCATTATGTACAGCAAACTGGTCGCAGAGCCCCGTCTGATTGTGTCGATGCGCATTGACGAGGAGTCCGACATGGGGGTACTCACGGATGTGCAGAGCGAATTGCGGGATGCGGGGGCGCTGCGAATCAACTATTCGTCCAGGCGGGACATTACCGGCCTGTAGGCCGGGGGTCCCGCCCAACCGCAGGAAAAGCTCTGCCCCGGTTCCGGGCAGGGCTTTTCCGGTTTTTGCAATTCATGAGCCGGTACACCGTGACCCTGCTTCCCGGTGATGGCATCGGGCCGGAGGTGACTGACGCAGTCTGCACGGTGCTTCGTGCGGCCGAAGTACCCATTGAATGGGAGCGGTTTGACTCGGTGGGGCATGCAGGCATGGAGGCTCACGGTACGCCGCTGCCTGAAGCGGTGCTGGAATCCATACGCCGCAATCGGGTGGCACTAAAGGGTCCCGTCACGACACCGCTGGTGGAGGGGTTCAGGAGTGTGAATGTGTCGCTGCGTCAGAAACTGGATCTGTATGCGAACGTCCGGCCCTGCCGGAACCTTCCCGGCGTGGAGACACGATTTGAGGAGGTGGATCTGGTCATTTTCCGTGAAAACACAGAGGGCCTTTATTCGGGCATTGAGACCTACGACGAGAGATTGCAGATAGCCGATTCCATAGCCCGCATAACCCGGCGCGGATCTCAGCGTATCCTGCGCTTTGCCTTTGAGTGGGCCCGCGCCAACGGGCGTCAGCGCATGACCGCGGTGCACAAGGCGAATGTGGTAAAGATTTCCACCGGGCTTTTTCTGCAGGAGGCCATCGCCATGGCACCTGAATATCCGGAAATAGAGTTTGACCATCGGATCGTGGATAACATGGCGATGCAGCTGGTCATGCGGCCCGAGGAATTTGACTGTGTCGTAACGACGAATCTGTTCGGGGACATTCTCAGTGACCTATGCGCGGGTCTGGTCGGCGGTTTGGGGTTGGTGCCGGGTGCCAATATTGGTGATGATGCGGCGGTTTTTGAGGCCGTGCACGGCAGTGCGCCGGACATTGCCGGGCATAAGAAGGCTAATCCCACCGCGCTGATCCGAACGGCAATCCTGATGCTGCGGCACTTGGGCGAATCCGCGGCCGCTGGTGCCGTTGAATCTGCGCTGTTGCAACTGTACCGGGAGGGTCGCTGGCTGACACGCGATGTGGGCGGCAGCTGTTCCACCGGTGAGTTTGCCTTGCGACTGGCCGAACGCGTGCAAAACGTGAGCCATGCTATTGATCGCACTGGATCATGATTCAACGAATTCAGACCGTATATCTGGCTGTGGCGGCGATAGCACTGGCCATATTGCTATTCAGTGACGCTGTCCATGGCAGCGGCCCGCCGGCCCGTTGGGGCACACTGCTGCTCGGTATTCCGGCATGGGGCGGGGCCGTAGCGGCCATATTCATGTATAAGGACCGACACCGGCAGCGCCGCCTGATCGTCGCTGTGCAGGTAAGCACGATTCTGGCGGTGGTTGTGCTGTATGCCTCACTGTTTATACAGGGCGCGCTTTCTGTGCGAACCATGGCGGGGGTGGATGTGATGCGTCTGGTGGAACTGATGCTACCTTTGGCAGCCTACTTGTGCCTGCTGTTGGCCCGGCGGGGCGTAACCCGGGACATCAGGCTGGTGGAGTCCATGGATCGCATCCGATAGGTCGCCAGGACCCGGCCGCCCATGCAAGCCATCGGGCCGAGTCCGCGTGTGGTTCACGGCTGGCCGGCGCGGGCTGAGACAAGGATTCCCGCAGCTCTTCCAACATCCCGGAGGGCTGATTCACCGGCGAAGTGCCATGCATTTTGTGCAGCAGGTTATGTTCTATGCGCAACTCCGTGTGGATCCAGCGGTTTCCGAACCATGGCTTACGCTCGTGATAACGCCATTACCAGGAGCGGCGCCAACCAAGGCAGATCCAGACCGCGGATTAGTGCCGGGATGGGTCTGCGGTGCACTAAGGGTGCGTATCCAAGTAGAGGTATGCTCATGATTGCGCTTCATAATTCGCGCGGGAACGTACGGTTCTGTGAGCGCTCGGGGGTGAGCTTTCCCCCGGGCGACTCGATGCTAAGACCGCTAAATGCTCGTGATCTAGCTGAAGTCCAAATGAAAAAGTTAGGACAGGTTAGTCCCAGATCCGGTTACCATTGGAGATTTCGGTGGTTGATGCCTGTTCACCGGATTCGGATGAAGCTCCCGGATTGGATGGTTGTGCCTTTGGGCAGGTCCACCTGCGTGCGATACACATACATTCCCGAAGGCAATCCGGCTCCGCTCACATCAATGCCGCGATCCCAGCCAGCCTCAAGCATCCGGGCAGGGACATGCCGTACACGCCGTCCTGTAATATCCAGCACATCCACAGACACCCGGGCTGCGGCCGGCAGGTCAAACACGATCCGGGTAGAACCCGCAAACGGGTTGGGGTAGTTGCCGTGCACAGCGAATGTGCTCGGTAACACCTCAGCCTCTATGTCCACGGAAGAATGGACTTCTACGCTGAACTGCAGGCTAACCATGTTATCGGCCGCATCGGTCCCCGTGTATGTGATGGTTAGGGGTGCTGTCGTGACTTCCGTCGGTGTTCCGGAAACAGTTCGCGTTACGGTGTTGAAGGCGAGCCCGGTCGGAAGCGCCGGTGCCAGTGAATATGTGATTGGCGGCACGCCTCCGGTGGCTTCGGGCAGCACCAAGGGCGTAATGGGCTGCCCCTGCATGTACGACTGATCCGCGACCATCTGCGCAAACTGCAATGGTGTTTGAATCCTGAAACGGGCCCGGATGGGCACAGCGGTATCACTGAATGAATTTCCGCTTGCGGTCGTCAAATCCCATAACGGCTGCCATGCGCCCTGGAGATATACGTGCGATATATTCTCTTCCGTATAGGGTGTAGGCCCCAATACCAGGAGATTGTCGTCGGTGCCCGCGTTCCCGTATGCGATGTGCAGGGTGTTCGGCAATGCGCCAATGCTCTCGTTTGACAGATCCAGCTCAAAGAAATCCAATGTAGAATTCGCCCCGGCAAACGCCCTCGGATCGTCAACCTCCTTTGAGAACAGAACATCTGCTGGCGCTCCATCCCGATCCGAATAAATGTAGACGGTGAGATCCCGTGGGGCATCCGTGGGCAGCATGGTGCCGGAAAACTGATTGGCAAAGTAAGGGGCCAGCCAGATACGGTTAATTCGCACCTCACGGTCATCTGCCGAAGGGTCTCCGAATCGTCCTTCAGGGTTTTGTCCCGAAGACGACCGGAATCGTCCGTCCCGCTCGCCTCCCGCAGGAGACGGGGCTCGTACCTCCCCGTCACCGATCGAAACGCGTTGATCTGCACGCTTCTGTTCATCTCCAGAAGAGACTTCAACCCGCCCCTTCCGTTCATCCCTCAACCGTTCCCTGATTCGCTTCTGCTCATCTTCCAATAACGCCCAGCTCCGACCTTCCCTGTGATTCGGGCCATTGAATTCGCTGATCCCCTTCCGTTCCTCCGGCCCAATGGCTCGGATCCGTTCTTTCCGCTGATTTTCCAACAATTCCTCGCTCCGCGCTTTTTGGTCATCTCCAGCAATAGGACTGTTCCACAGTTTGCCACTGGAAGATGCATCAATCACGAAGCGGGTGGCCATTGGCTCATCCGCCTGCAGACGAGTATACAGAGCACTGACTGCATCGCCCTGATCGTACCGTATGTCTACAAATCCTTCCCCGCCCATACATGTTGGTCCCGAGCGATCAGGGATGCTGGTCAGCCACCTCTGAAACTCATCGTCGGAAGGAGCACAAAGGTCCTGCCCGCCGAACTCAAATGTCTGTAGACTATCCAATTGCATCAAGCTCCGTGGAAGTCGTCCCGTGAGAGCATTCCTTTGTACAGACAGCTGCTTGAGCCGTGAAAGTTTACCGAGTTCGGGCGGGATCGGCCCGGACAAGGAATTGTCCGACAAATTCAGCCACTCCAATTGCTCAAGATTCCCGAGTTCAGGCGGGATCGGCCCGGTAAGGGAATTTCTAAAAAGGCCCAGTGACCACAGCTGCTCAAGATCCCCGAATTCAGGCGGGATCGGGCCGGAAAGGGAGTTGCGATACAAATCGAGGTACCCCAGTTGCTTGAGATTCCCGAATTCGGGCGGGATCGACCCGGTGAGGGAATTGCCGTCAAGCGCCAGCGATTCCAGTTGCTCAAGATTCCCGAGTTCGGGCGGGATTGGCCCGGTAAGGGAGTTGTCCCACAAATCCAGCCATTCCAGTTGCTTGAGATTCCCGAGTTCGGGCGGGATCGACCCAGTAAGGGAATTCTTCTCAAGCCACAGCCTCTCCAGTTGCTTGAGATTCCCGAGTTCGGACGGGATCGGCCCGGTAAGGGAATTGTTCCGCAAAGTTAGCCTCTCCAGTTGCTCAAGATTCCCGAGTTCGGGCGGGATCGGCCCGGTAAGGGAATTTTGCGACAAAGACAGCACCTGCAGATGATCAAGATTCCCGAGTTCAGGCGGGATCGGCCCGGTATGGGAATTGTCCCACAAAGACAGCACCTGCAGTTGCTCAAGATTCCCAAGTTCGGGCGGGATCGGGCCGGTCAGTCCCTCATTCCAGATTAGTGAAAGCTCTCGCAAATTCCGTAAGTTCTCAAGCTCGGATGGCAATGTTCCCCTCAGGTTGTTTTGCCTCATAGCCAGCCCGAGCAGGAATCCATCAGTGGATTTGACACCAAACCATCTGGCCAATTCTTCGTCGGTCGGAACCCGTGCGAAGTTCCAGTTATCATTGCGTCTCCAGTTGCCTCCGTCCGTCGCCGTGTAAAACGCACTCAGACCCCGGTGGACCGCCTCACGTGACCGGTTAACCCCAAACGATAACTGATCAGCTCCATCTTCAAACCCGCCACCCTGTATGTGTGTATAAAGGTGCACCCACTGATTGTCCGGTGCATCACTGGCCACCCTGATTTCAAACTCCACCTCGATCGAATCGCCGCTGGCCAGTACGCCAACCTGCACCTCTGCCTCTGTCATATCAAGGAACGAATAGGGTTCGGCCCCTACCAGCCCTACGGTCAGTTCTCGGGCATCTGAAAGGTAGTTGACCACCGTTGCCGTGATTGTCACCACATCGCCGGAGGCAATCAGGCGGTCGCCATCCTGGTCGGTCCAACTCCAACGCTTCAGACGCACCGCGGGCAGGGTCGGTGCCTGAACGGCGGCCAGCGCATTCACCAGCCCCCGGCCCAGTTGGCCGGCGAAGCCGGGATTCTCCGTGTCAATGCTCTCGCTCGTCAACCGGATATGTTCCCGCAGCGCGTCCGGATCCATGTTGGGAAACCGCGTCTTCACCAGTGCTGCCAAGCCAGCCACCAGAGGAGATGCAAACGAAGTTCCGCTGGTCAATCCATAGCTGTTATTGGTCCCGGTGGTGAGGATTTTCTCGCCCGGAGCAAACACATTTACCAGTCTCCCGTAGTTCGAAAACCCCGCCCGTCTGCGCGTGTCCTTTTCCGTTGCGCCCACCGATAGCACCCGGGGAGAGCGGGACGGATAGGAACGGAACAGGTCGTTGCTGGAGTCTTCATTGCCCGCAGCGGCTACAACCAGGGCCCCCATGTCTGTGGCCAGGTTGAGGGTCTGATCAATATACCTCACTCGTTGTTCGTCTCTCGGCGGACCCCCCCAACTCGCATTGATGATGTCCGCCCCGTTCATGGCCGCATAAAGGATGCCTGGGTAACCGTGGCAAATGGCATCACCACATGCTGCATTGATGTGCATAATCTCTGCATTCCAAGCTGCCCCGGCTATCCCCACATTGTTGTCCGTCACGGCGCTGGCCGCCCCCGCTACCAATGTGCCATGCGAGTTCTCTGGAGATGGTTTTGGATCGTTATCAGTGGCAATTCCATTGGAAAAGTTTACGCCGTGCACATCATCTATGAAGCCATTGTCGTCGTCATCAATCCCGTTGCCCGGAATTTCATCCTCATTCGTCCATACATTCGCATGAAGGTCCTCATGCCGCCACTCGGCCCCATCGTCAACGATCGCGATCACCACCTCACCATCTGAGCTTTTCACTACATCCCAAGCCTCCGGCAACCGCATCAATCCAAGCTCCGGCTGATCATTGAATCTGGGATCATTCGGCTCAATGCGCTCCCGGCGGACCGGCCGCCGAGTACGATTTACAGGCACCGGTTCGGCGTAGACAATGCCGGGGGCGAGGGCCAGATCTCCAGAAACCCGGTCAGGGGACACATCGGCGCGATAGCGCACATAGTACGTCCGGCGCAGTGCCAGTAGATTGCGACGCGTCTTGGGAGTCGGTTCCACATGATCCAGAAACGGATACATGCGCTCAATAGTGTGCACCCCGTAAGCGGCCGCCTTCCGATCAAACACCTGTAACCCGGTCGTGGCTGTCTTGCCGGAAAGTGAGACTCCGGCTTCAAATTGGACCACCACGACATGGGGGACGACCTCCGGGAGGCGCTGGGCCCATGTTCGATCGGTGCCGAGGAACAGAACAGGGATGATCCCTAACGCCAGTAAACCAAATGATTGACGAATCGGTAGGTACCCGTTTAAATGACACATTCAGCCGCAGTGTGTATTAAGATCAATTTGCCCACCCACTGGGACTTAAATCAGCGCTGTGTAATGGGCGCACAGGGCTGGAATGACCGTGTCTAGCGGTTGTTCCAGGGTGTTGAATGAGCGGGTTTCGCGGACTGGTTCTGCATGGTGTTAACGGTGCGTTTGACGGAAGTTTGCCATGCTTCCAAAATAGTAAAGACAGCAATCTCGCTGTTCACGGTATGTTAGGCCGATGTCTTAAGAAGTTACTTTATCTAAAGCAGTACTCTTTTTTGGGCCTCGTATCTGTGATTTCTTGGGCAAATCCATTTGGATTGATCCCCATTACTGAGGCAAGATACCGTTGGAATGGGGTCGGGTCCGTGTCCTGGATGCACCGGTCCTTGCTCTGCGGCATTTCGGTCGTGATCCGCTGCCGGTAATCGAGCACGAATTGAAGGGCGGTCAAGCTCTGATGGACACCGCGCGTCTTGAGCTGCAAGCGGATCAGGTGCAGCGCATGGTAGGCGAGCCCCGAGATAAACAGATGTTCGGCAATGCGGTTATCGTTGCGGTGATACAACGAATGTGGCGGGTTGGGTGGAGCGAAGGGCGGGCGATGTTCCGGATTCAGTTGGTTGTGGTGAGCGCCTTGGTGCACCGCCACCGAGAGGCTCAATGCCGCCTGACCTGTGGCCGTGCGCAGGCTCCAGACATTTTCTACCCCCTTGAATTCACGGATCCGCCATCTGAACGCGCCCGTTGAAGAGTTGGCAGGACGCGTTCCAAGGTGGAGGTCATGCATCTGCATACTGCGCTCGCCGGCAGTGGAGTTAGGCGCAGCCCTTCGTCAGCAGGTATTTTCCGGCAGGTTTCCAAGGCAGTACCTGTACAACCCTCATCGGAAATCCCCCGGATTCAGGTCGGAAAACACCCGTTTGCGACGCAGCACATGGTCAATGAGGATGGAACGCCGATAGGAGGGGAGGGCCCCGGATTCCGTCGGGGGGGTATAGGTCTTCATCATGGGGGTCGCATCCCAATAGGCCCGGTATAACGCGAGGCCTCGCGCCCATCTGCCGCGCGTCAGCCAGGTCTTGGCGATGCCATGGTCCATCATCAGCCGCTGCCAGTACACTAAGCGGAACGCCCTGGCAGACAGGTTCTTGCGCAGCATGACCAGGCTGTTGCGGACATTGTAGTACAGTTTGCGCGGACTTTGTGCATCCAACGAGGCACCGCCGATATGGTAAACCCGACTAAGCGGGGCGATCGTGATCCGATATCCCAAGGTGCGCAGCCGCCAGCAGAGATCGATTTCCTCCATATGCATTTCAAACTGCTCGTCCAGCAGCCCGGCATGCGCCAGGGCGCTGCGGCGAAGAAGCAGGGCGGCACCGCTGGCCCAGTCTAGGTCTACTGAGGTATCATACTGACCCGTGTCTGACTCCAGGCTGTCAAATATGCGCCCGCGCGCAAATGGATATCCGAGCCGGTCCAGGTAGCCGCCCGCAGCACCAGCATACTCAAACATCTGCCGCTGCTCAAACTGAAGAATTTTCGGCTGCACCGCCGCGATACGCCGGTTGCTTTCCGCCCGGGCCACCAGCGGCTCCAGCCAGTCGGGAGGTACCTCCACATCGTTGTTGAGCAGAACGATGTAGTCGCCTTCTGTTTGCCGGATGGCTTCGTTGTTGCCGCGGCTGAACTTCCAGTTTTCGGGATGCCGGATCAGGCGGATCTGAGGGAATTGCTGCTGCACCCAGGCAGCCGTGCCGTCGGTGGACGCGTTGTCCGCCAGCACCAGCTCCAGGCTCGGCCAGCGGGTTCGCGCAACCGAAGGCAGGCACCGGCGAACGATCGGCAGCGCATTCCAGGAGACGATAATCACCGTGACGCGGGGCACGCTCATCAGTAGTTGCGGACGCTATGCGATTGCTGTCCCAATCGGTCCGTAATCTGATTCTGCAGGGCGCTGAAAGCATCTGGATATTCGGCATAATAGCGCATCTGTGCCTCAAACTGCTCGGGGGACAGGCCATAGTGGATTATCACGGAGTCGCGTGTGAGGCCGGAAGGAGGAAGGGCAAGGGTCTCGCGGGCTTTCAGCAGATGCAACTCCACAAATATTTCGGCCATCAGGCTGTCAGACACCACCCGACCGGTGCCGTCGCCTTGAACACAGCCGCCCAGTACTATAGTAAGCAGCAGGTAAGCGGCCAGGTTACGCACTGGTCCGCTCGGCCTCCTGCCGCGTCCTGAAGGTGTAGGCAATCACTTCCAACTGGCGCAGGAATTCCCGCTTCGGATAGGCCGGGGCAAACACCATCCCGTCGATCAGGTACAGGCGGCGGGTTTCCTCCTCATAGAAGGCATACGTCAGAAACGGACCTCCCATGCCGAAGAGTACCCGCCGTTCGTTTTCCTGTCCCACCATGTGCCATAGTCCCCGCAATTCGATGGCAAAGCGATCCTTAAAGTTGATCTCGGCCGCCTCCAACGGGCGTCTCCGGTCCACCTCAACCCACCCTCCGGCGGTACCTTGGATATACTGCCGGGTGAGCTCATCCCGCCGGTTAAGCATCCATTCGGGGGTGAGCATGCTCGGATCGGCATTGTCTATGTAATGCACAAACAGACTGCGCCAAGTGTCGCTAAGCGTCCGCCGGAGCCATACAAACTGACTGGTATCAATGGCAATCACGTAGTCATGCTGCCCGTTCACGGCAAACTGATGTCGGTCCATCAGTATCTGCTCCAGATCCCGCTGTCGCCCGATGTCAAACATCTCTATATGGGTCCGCTGCCGGGTGACTTCATTGAAACGCGTCAGCATATGATCGGCGCTTTCCGCGATGGAGGTCACCAGCTCATCTGGTGTGGCAGCCGCCAGGAAGAAAACCATCTGCCGCCGCCGCCAGAAGTTCGCACGCTCAACCAGTATCGGATCGCCGCTAAGAATTACCTGCCGGAGGGAGTCGCCAAGAAAACTGTTGACATACCGCGATTCAACCGAAGAGGTATCGCCAATGGCCCCGACCATGAGGATATTCTTGCGCTCCTGCACCCGGTCCAGGGCCCGCTGCGAGGTAAGCTGCACGGGCACCAGTTCAAAAACCGGTTCAATACCCGGCAGCGTCATGATGGCCTTGCCCAGCGAATCACGCAGGGCATCCCCGACTTCCTGCTCCCACTGGGCCGAATCAACCACCACGGTGATGAAGCCCTCCTGCCCGGAAGCCGCCGGCCGGTAGTCGCCGCCGAATGTGCCGATGTTTTCGCAGCCGGAAATAGTCAGCGCGATTATCAGCCAGAATCCTGCCTGCCTTGCATCCATTAAGTGCGTCATGTATCCGGTTTAAGAGAATAAGCGAATTGTCTGATACGCTCCAGGCGCTGTGCGGATGGCAGGGTGGTTTCGTCCCAAAGGTGCTCGATCTCACGCACCAGCGAGGATCCGACGATAAAACCATCGGTGTGGCGGCACAGGCGCTGCGCGTCTTGGCGGGTCTTGATGCCGAATCCGACCAGGAGCGGGTTGTTGCGGACCAGTCGCCGTGTGCGGCGCAGGTATTCTTCTATGGAGGCCATGCGCCGGTCCAGGCCGGATCCGGTCAGACCGGTTACCGATACGGCGTACACAAATCCGGTGGATAAACTGTCAATGAATTCAACACGCTCGTCGGAGGAATTGGGTGCCACAAGAAACACCAGGTCCAGTCCGGCCTTTCGGCATGCCTCTGTTAGCGGTGCGGCCTCCTGAGGTGGCAGGTCCGGGATGATCAGTCCGTCAATCCCGCTTTGCTGAGCATCACGGCAAAACCGGGATACCCCGTACTGGAGGATGGGATTGATGTACCCCATCAGGAGCACCGGTGTCGGGCTGGAGGCCCTAAACGATACCACTGTTTCAAAAGCGTCCTTCATTGTGGTTCCTGCTGCAAGCGCCCGAGCGCTGGACCGCTGAATGGGCAGTCCCTCAGCGAGCGGATCACTGAATGGCATCCCCAGTTCAATAAAGTCGGCACCGCCCCGGTCAAGCTCCCGCAGAATTCCGGGCGTATCCTGCGGTGTCGGAAACCCGTTGGTCACAAACAGGCCCATCGCCTTTTGCCCGGAAGCCCGCGTTGCATCAAGCACGGCGGAAAGGCGACTCATGCGGCGTGCGCCATAATGGTGTCCATATCCTTGTCTCCCCGCCCGGAACAGTTCACAACAAATGTGCCACCGGGCGCTACCCTGGGAATGATCCGCTCCAGAGCGGCAATGGCATGGGCGGTCTCCAGGGCCGGGATGATACCTTCGGTTTCCGACAGCATCCGCACGCCTTCCAGGGCCTCCTGATCGGTTACCGACAGATAGTGTACGCGCCCCAGATCCTTGAGCCAGGCATGCTCTGGACCGACCCCGGGATAGTCAAGTCCGGCGGAAATCGAATGCGCCAGTTCGACCTGACCCTGTGCGTCCTGCAGCAAATAGCTCATCGCTCCGTGCAGCACCCCCGGTCTGCCAAGCGACAGCGTGGCCGCATGGCGTGCATTGAGGCCTTCTCCGGCGGCTTCAACGCCGAAAAGCCGTACCGCCGGGTTGTCAATAAAGGAATAGAATATGCCGATCGCATTGGATCCGCCGCCGACACAGGCCACCAACGCCTCCGGTGCCGAGCGACCGGTCGCCTGAATAAGCTGCGTTCGCGTTTCCTCTCCGATGATCCGATGAAAATTCCGCACCATCATAGGGTAGGGGTGAGGGCCGACCACCGAGCCGATTATATAGAAGGTGTCGCGGGGATGGGAGACCCAGTCCCGGATGGCTTCATTGGTGGCATCCTTTAGGGTCTGGCTGCCGCTGGTGGCCGCACGTACTTCCGCTCCGAGGAGCTTCATCCGGGCCACATTAAGGGCCTGCCGTCGGATGTCTACCGCGCCCATATAGACAATGCATCGGAGTCCGAACCGTGCGGCTACGGTCGCCGTGGCTACGCCATGCTGACCGGCACCGGTTTCAGCAATGATGCGGGTCTTGCCCATATCCCGGGCCAGCAGAATCTGCCCGATCGTATTGTTGATCTTGTGCGCGCCCGTGTGGCAGAGATCTTCCCTCTTCAGATAGATCCGGATGTCCCCCAATCGCCCGCTGAGACGTTCCGCAAAGGTGAGCGGGGTGGGACGACCGACATAGGTGTGCAGCAGGGCCGTGCACTCGGCCCGAAAAGTCTTAGAGGTCCAGGCTGTGCGGAAGGCCTTTTCCAGGGCTATGAGCTCAGGTACCAGAATCTCCGGTACAAAGGCACCACCATAGGGACCGAACCGCCCCCGCTCATCCGGCACTGTTTGCGTCATGCGTCCGAATTCTCCAGCACCGCAAATAGGCTGCCCACACGGTCAAAGTCTTTGTGCCCCGGCGACGACTCCAGGGAACTGGACAGGTCAATGCCCCACGGGTCCACCGACTGCACGGCTGCCAGGATATTCTCCGGGCTCAACCCGCCGGAGAGAATCAAGGGCCGGCCGATTCGCAGCGCTCGGGCCAGTGACCAGTCAAAGGTCTGCCCGGTACCTCCAGGCAGGCTGCGATGCCAGGTATCCAGCAGTATGTGTTCCGCCACATCTTCGTACGCGGCTACCATCTGTGTCAGCTGATCGGAAGACATCTCGGGACCTACGCGGAAGGCCTTAATTACCGGGCGACTGATCCGGCGGCAGAAGGATGGGGACTCCTCTCCGTGCAGCTGCACCTTTTCAAATCCTGCCAGCTCTACAGCCCGGTTGATGGTTTCAATCTCTTCGTTTACAAATACGCCTACGGACTTGGGACCGTGGATCCAGGCACCTATGGCGGCCACCTCCTGCGGCGCAATATATCGGGGGCTCCGGGCATACTGGATGTATCCGAGCATATCCGCTCCGGCTCCGGCACAGAATCGTGCATCGGCCAGCGTGGTGATGCCGCAGATTTTGATACGTGGTTTCATCAGGCCGCCTTCAATTGCGAAAGGCGGAGTGCCTCCAATGCGCGGCCCGGATGCTTTGCACGCATGAACGATTCTCCAATCAGTACCGCGTCAATGCCGTGCCTGTGGATATGCGCGAGTTGATGGCTATCGCTAAGCCCGCTTTCGGACACGCGGACCACATGGGGCGGGCACCGGCGCAGCAGGTTTACCGAGTGGTTGATGTCCACGGCAAAGGTGTGCAGATTCCGATTGTTGACCCCCAGCAGCTGGGTAGAGGGCCAGTCAATCCGATTCATTTCCGATGCCTCATATACCTCCACCAAGCATTGAAGTCCGAGTTCACCGGCCTGCGACTGCAGCGCACGCAACTGCTGCGCGCTCAGTACCGCGGCAATGAGAAGTACGGCATCCGCCCCGCAGGCCCGGGCCTCATACAGTTGGTAGGTCTCCACCACAAAGTCCTTCATGAGCAGCGGTAGATTTACCGCCGCACGCGCCAGGCAGAGGTCTTCCAGTGATCCTCTGAAGAATTCCTCATCGGTCAGAACGCTTACGGCACGGGCACCGGCTGCTTCATACTGCCGGGCAATCTCCGCAGCGTTGAGGCCTTTACGGATCCAGCCCTTGGAGGGAGACGCACGCTTGATTTCGGCAATGAATGAGAGATCGGGCTGCCGCAGTGCTCCTGCGAAGTCCCGGGTGGGCGGCAGCGCAGCGATGCGCTCTTCAAGTTGACTTACCGGTCGCGCGGCTCTGCGCCGTGCAACGGATTTCCGTGTTACCTCTATTATGGTGGTGAGAATGCTCATGCCGTCTGCGAGACGCTGCGCAGCTTTGCAAGGCAGCTCAGGGCGCGTCGGCTGTCAACGCTTTCAATGGCGGCGGCTTTGCAGGCACCGAGTGACTCAAATCGTCCGCTGACCCAAAGCCCATAGGTGCTGTTGAGCAGCAGTACGTCCCGCATGGGTCCGTCCTGTCCTTCCAGCAGCGACCTGATGATCCGGGCGTTTTCATCAGATTGACCGCCCTGCAGGGTGGTCAGCGGCGCACGCATATACCCGTGCATTTCCGGCGTGATCTCATGCCGCCGAACCTCGTCATACCCGGGAGCAAATTCAAAGGCTAAGGTAGGGCTGCTCAGGGAGATTTCGTCCAATCCGTCAGTGGCGCTAAGTGTAATGATGTGTCTCGCGCCCAGATTGACCAGGATTTGGGCCATGGTTTCTGCGGTTTCCGCGCTGAATGTCCCCACGATCTGGCGACGGACACCGGCGGGATTGCAAAGCGGTCCCAGAATATTGAAGCAGGTCCGGCTCGCCAAGGTGCGCCGCACCGGCATGACATGCTTCATGGCGGGGTGATAGTGCCGTGCGAATATGAACGCTACGCCGCAGGCCTCCAGACAGGTGCGCACCCCGTCCGGTCCTAGGTCAATGTTGACACCGAGGGCCTCCAGCACGTCCGCACTGCCGCATTGGGACGACACGCTGCGGTTGCCGTGCTTAGCCACGGCTATCCCCGCACCGGCGCACACAAACGCGGCCGCTGTGGAAATATTGTAGGTGCCGCTGCTGTCGCCGCCGGTGCCGCAAAGGTCAATCGCATGCGGATCGTCGCAGGGTACGGGCACGGCATAGGATCGCATGACCCGGGCGAAGGCCGTCAGCTCAGTAACGGTCTCACCGCGCGCTCGCAGACCCATCAGCAGACCGGCAATATGCACCGGATCGGCCTCCCCGCGCATGAGGGTATGCATGGCTTCTGAAGCCGCTTCAGCCGAAAGCGGCTCTCCGCGTGAAAGTGTCCGCAATTGGGGGATCATAGAGTCAATTCGGTACTGTTGAGCCAGTTGGCAACCAGCCGGGGTCCGTGACTGGTAAGCACACTCTCCGGATGAAACTGCACCCCTTCTATGGGAAAACGCCGATGGCGCAGCCCCATGACCACCCCGTCGGCGGTGGATGCGGTGACCTCAAGGTCTTCAGTTATCGTTGCCGGGTCGACCACCAGCGAGTGGTACCGTGTGGCTGAAAAGCTCTCCGGGATGCCATCAAACAGACCGGCTCCGGTATGATGTACGATGCTGGTCTTGCCGTGCATCAGTGAGGGGGCATACGTCACGGTGGCCCCGAACACCTCTCCAATCGCCTGGTGGCCCAGGCAGACACCGAGGATGGGCGTATGCGGACCCAAGCGGATGATCACCTCTTTGCAGATGCCAGCGCTGGCGGGTCGTCCGGGTCCGGGTGAGATAATGATGCCGGCGAACTGCTGTCTGTCAACCCAATCGCAGCTGACAGCATCGTTGCGCACAACCGTGAGATGGCTGGTGTGCCGGCCCAACAGATGGACCAGGTTGTAGGTGAACGAGTCGTAATTGTCTATGACGAGAATCATGCCGGGTATGTGGTGATCAGTCCGGTCAGCTCCCTGACCCGCTCCATGCAGGCATCCGCCCGCAGCCTGGCATTCCGGGCTCCCTGGCGCAGCACATCCATGACATAGTCGGGGTGTGCCAGCAGTTCACGCCGCCGCTCACGGGCGGCTGCAAAATGATGGAGAATCTGCTGTTCCAACTCTTTCTTGGCATGCCCGTAGCCGTAGCCGCCCTTCAGGTAGGCCTCCCGGATTTCCTCAAGCTTTACGTTGTCTGCGAAGAGCCGCAATAGCGCAAATACATTGTCCGTGTCAGGGTCCTTGGGGGCGTGCAGCGGCGTGGAATCGGTAACGATACGCCGGATGCGCTGCGAAAGCACCTTACCTTCATCAAAGATGCCGATCGTGTTGCCGTAGCTCTTGGACATCTTTCTGCCATCTATGCCCGGTACAACCGCGACACTGTCAACGATATAGGCTTCAGGGATCGGGAACACAGGGTCCTCAGGGCAGAACGAATGGTTGAAGCGCTGCGCGGTGTTGCGCGTGATTTCAATATGCTGGCGCTGGTCTGCACCGACCGGTACGGTGGTGCCGCCATAGATCAGGATATCGGAGGCCTGCAGAATCGGATAATTGAAGAGTCCGCAGTTGGCGGAAAGTCCCTGGGCGATTTTGTCCTTATATGAGGTGGCCTTCTCAAGTTGGGAAACCGGCGTGAGGCAGAAAAATATCCAGGTCAGCTCATTGAGCAGCGGCACATCACTCTGTACAAACAGATTGGACCGATCCGGATCGAACCCCAGGGCCAGGTAGGTGATAGCGGCATCCAAGGTATGAGCGCGCAGCTCACCGGCATCCTTCACGGTCGTCATTGCGTGGTAGTTCACAATGAAATAGTAGGAGGGATGTGCCTTCTGCAACGCGATGTGCTGACGCAGCGCACCGAAATAATTGCCGATATGGAGTGTTCCGGACGACTGGATGCCGGAGACTACGATGGTTTCCCCCGGCGTGAATGGGTTGACCGGCATGTTATCGGGTGCTGGCCTCTTCGCGGATGCTGCTCCGCAGGTGGTCGAGCCGGTCACTGCTGCTTGTGAGCAGATGGCTGATGACCGCCTCCGTGCGGATCTGGTGATTGAGGGCCTGCTCCTCGCGGAGGCTGGCCTGGAAGGCGCGTTCCCGGTCCTGCAGGGACTTCAGCATGCCCTCATCCGGCAGTAAAAATCGTTCAGGCTCCATATCCGTGCCGTTGGGCGGGACCGCACCGCAGCTGAAGACGACTTCCATCAGTTTGCCGACATCGGTGCGCGCGGTCCGCTGGAGTCGGGCAATACCGCTTCGGACTTCCGGCGACTGGTGGTGGGAAGCAGCAGAGTTGTAGCTGTGATTGAGTGCCATATGCGCAGTAATCAGCGGGCACAGCCGCTCCGCGGTGGCCTGACGGGACAGCGTGCGTCCGGCCCAGCCCTTTTTCAGTACGGCCGCCTTTATCTCTTTGAGTCTCATGCCTGTTACAGAGCTGATCGCCCAAATATACCAGTTTATCAGAGTAGGCCGCGTGACGCAACCAGCAGGGCCTTCTTCAGCGCACGGGCCTTATTGACTGTCTCAAGGAATTCCCGTTCGGGATCACTGTCCGCCACAATGCCAGCTCCGGCCTGAATAAAGACATCCCGATCACGCACGACCATGGTACGGATGGCTATGCAGGTATCCATATTGCCGCTGTAGTCCACATACCCCACCGCGCCCGCATAGATGCCGCGGCGAACCGGTTCCAGTGCATCAATAATCTCCATCGCCCGCACCTTGGGGGCTCCGCTGACTGTTCCCGCCGGAAAACATGCCTTCAAAACGTCCAGCGTCTGAGTGTTCGCAGGCAGCTGCCCCGAAACAGCACTAACAATGTGCATAACATGTGAATATCGTTCAATGTAGGCGTACCGGTCCACCTGAATACTGCCCAGCGCACAGACGCGTCCCAGATCATTACGTCCCAGGTCCACCAGCATCAGATGTTCAGCACGCTCCTTGGGATCCGCCAGCAATTCTTCGGCCAGCTGCTGGTCTTCTTCGGGGGTGGCACCCCGCGGCCGGGTACCTGCAATCGGAAGCACCTCCGCCCGGCTGTCTTCCACGCGAACGAGCACTTCGGGGGACGAGCCGATCAGGATTACCGGTCCGAACTCAAGGTAGAACAGGTAAGGAGACGGGTTGACCTGTCGCAGAGCGCGGTAGAGATTGAAAGCGTCTCCTTCAAAGGACAGCGTAAACCGCTGCGAGAGCACCACCTGGAAGATGTCACCTTCATAAATGAGATCCTTAGCTCGTTCTACGGCGCCTTCAAAGTTCGATCGGACAAAATTGGACTGCAGGGTGTCTGTGCTCAGCCGGACTGCTTCGGGGCTCTCAGGGGGGGCGGCTAAGTCGGCCTCCATGGCGGACAATCGGTCGCGGGCCCGATCATAGCAGGCCCGAATGTCAACCCCGGGAGTCACAAACACGCTCACCATAAGCACTATCTGGTGCATGAGGCGGTCAAACGCGGCCAGGGTATCGTAGAAGCACCATATGGCATCCGGCAGTTCAAGGTCATCCGGCGGAGCATCGGGCAGGTGCTCAATCAGGCGCACCCCATCATAGCCTACAAACCCCACCGCGCCACATCGCAGTCGTGGAAGGTGCGGCACCGGCACCTCCCGGAATTCATCCATATAGTGCTGGAGGACCGCGAACACATCACCATCGGGCGGCTCACCGAGCGGCACGCCATCCATGTCTTCAACGGTCACGCTTGCAGAATCCGATCGGACTACGCGAAAGGGGTTCCGCCCGAGAAACGAGTACCGGGCCATATTCTCACCTCCCTCCACGCTCTCCAGCAGGAACGCATATCGCCCCGTTTTGCGCAGGGCGAGCAGTGCGCTGACCGGTGTGAGCAGATCCGCACTCAGCCTGCGACTTACCGGAATCACAAAGCGATCCACACCGCGCTGCCGCTGGCGCTCAACGAGGCTGTCAAAGGCTTCAAAGGTCATTCGCAACGGCTTCACAAAAAAGACCCACTACCTCTATTGAGACAGTGGGTCTTGTGCGCAGGATTCCGGATCATTCAGAATTCAAATCGGCCCACTGCCCCGTTTAACGGATAGCACCAGCTATGGGTCGGCCAAAGATGCATGGGGTGCAGGCGGAATACGTACAATACTGCCGGAAATGATACGCCATTGGACCCACTTAATCAAGCATCTGACAAATTGGAACATGCCCGCCATCTATCCATAAATTAGCCGCAAATAAACAGGCTTTCGCCATCAACCCTTTGATTATGGCCAGACAAAAACGAAACCGCAACACATCCCGACAGGCAGGCTCACGGCAAGCCGCCGGATTTGTCTACCGGAGAGTGCTGGAACGCAGCCTGTTTCTGCTGTCGGTGGCGGGCATCCTGGTTACATTGCATCTGGTGATGTGGTACGGTCCGGGGATGGCTGGGGCGGATGATTTTGCGTGCGGCGCGGGATTTGATTGTCAGTCGGTGATTGCCAGCGATCCGGCTCCGCTGGGGATTTCCAGTTCGTGGTGGGGATTTATGTTCTATGTGTGGCTGGCGGCGCTCTGCTCCGGTATCGCGGGGAATTTTCTGGGGCAGAGCACGCTGCTGAAGGGCCTTCGGATGGTAACGGTAGGTGCGGGTCTGCTGTATTCGCTGTTTCTTACGGTGTACCAGTTTACGTCGCTGGATGACCGGTGTCTGCTGTGTCTGATATCGGCTGCGCTCGTTGTGCTGATGGCGGTACTATTGTACGTAGCCTGGAATAAGCCGGCACCGAAAATATCCAGGGCCGGTCCCCCGGCGCGGGAACTGACCTTTCATGGCGTGGCGGTGGCCATCGCGCTGGTGGTGCTGGCCTTTGACTACAGTGCCCTGCCGGAACGGGTCAGCGCGCCGACAGCGCCACCGACCGCCGGCATCAACGACCCTTTCTTTGATCCCGCGCTATGCAGCTATGATCCGGGGAGTCCCACATTTACAAATATTGAGCAGCTCATTCGGGATTATGACCCTGTGGTTGGACCTGCTGATGCGCCGGTAACGGTCATGGAGTTTCTGGATCCGAACTGCAACCACTGCGGGAACCTGCATCCGATTATGGTGGCTTTGGCCGAATCTTTCCCGGACAGCGTACGGTTTGTGTACAAGCCGGTCACGGTGGTAGGCGGTCCCACGTATTCGCTGGATGAGGTGATGGCGCTCTGGATTGCCAATGAGCATGGCCTTTTCAAGGAGATGCTGGATTTGCAGTTTCAGCATCAGTCTCCATCAACGGGGTTTTCTCCAGAGCAGCTGATTGACTTCGCTGCGGATCTCGGTATGGACCGCGGCGACTTTCGCACCGCGCTGACGGATGGCTCCCAGGAGCCCCGTGCGCGTGAGGTGCTGAGATTCTTTTCGGGTATGGAATTCAGCAGTGTACCGACGGTCATCATCGGCGGGCGGGTGGTGCACGGTGCCAGTCGTACCCTCGGCTGCATGCAGCACTTTGTTAAGAGGGAGCTGGCCGCGGTCAGCAATCAGTAGATCGTGCTATGTCCTCAATAGACGTACGGCTTGAGGCCGACTGCATCAATACGATTCGTCTGCTGGCGGTGGATGCCGTGGAAGCGGCCCGCAGCGGGCATCCGGGCATGCCCATGGGTGCGGCCCCTATGGCCTTTACGCTTTGGACAAGGTTTCTGCGCCACAATCCCGCCGACCCGACCTGGTTTAATCGGGATCGGTTCGTATTATCGGCCGGTCACGGATCTATGCTGGTGTATGCGCTGCTGCACCTGACCGGGTATGATCTGCCGCTGGACGAAATCAGGTCTTTCCGTCAATGGGGCAGCCGTACCCCCGGCCACCCTGAGTATCGGCTGACCCCCGGAGTGGAGACCACTACCGGGCCGCTGGGTCAGGGGTTTGCCAACGGTGTGGGCATGGCGATTGCGGAAAAGCACCTGGCCGCTCGGTTCAATCGGGAGGGTTTCCCCATCGTGGATCATTATACATATGGTCTGGTGTCCGACGGGGATCTCATGGAGGGTATTTCGCATGAGGCCGCGTCGCTGGCGGGCCATTTGGGGCTGGGCAAGCTCATTTATCTCTGGGACGACAACCACATTACGATTGATGGGCGCGCGGAATTGGCCTGGTCTGAAGATGTACCGGCCCGATTTGCTGCGTATGACTGGCATGTGATTGCGTCAGTGGACGGCACCGACACCGGGGCCATCGCTGATGCGCTTGCGGAGGCCAAAGCGGAAGCGGGCCGTCCCACCCTGTTATGTGTCCGTACCACGATTGGACATGGGAGTCCCGGTAAGGCGGATTCGGCCGCGGCCCATGGAGCTCCATTGGGGGCTGACGAGGCCGCCCTGACGAAGCAGAATTTGGGGTGGGCGCGGGACGCATCATTTGTTGTGCCTGACAAGGTACGTGCTTTCATGGACGCTGCCCCGTCAGGCAGGAAGGCCCATGCCCGTTGGTCGGCGCTATGGGTGGAGTATGCCGAGGCGCATCCCGATGCAGCGTCTGAGTTGAACGCACTGCTTTCCGGCGTATTGCCGAACGATTGGGCGGATGTGCCGGGATGGATTGCCGAGGGAGCATCCATGGCCACCCGTGCGGCCAGTGGCCGGGTGCTCGGAGGTCTGTTGGACTCGGTGCCCGGCTTGATGGGCGGCTCTGCGGACCTGACCGGGTCAAACAAGACCCGGGGCGGCGCACAGACGGATATGCAGGCCGACCATGCCCTCGGAACGTATCTGAGGTTTGGGGTCCGGGAGCACGCCATGGCCGCAATTTGCAACGGCGTAGCGCTGCATGGCGGGTTGCGGCCATATTGCGGCACTTTTCTGGTCTTTAGCGACTATATGCGTCCGGCCTTGCGGCTAAGTGCGATCATGGAGCTGCCGGTCATTTATGTTTTCACCCATGATTCCATCGGAACCGGGGAGGATGGCCCGACGCATCAGGGCATTGAGCATCTGATGTCGTTGCGGGCGATGCCGAACCTGCTCGTTTTTCGCCCGGCGGACGCAAATGAAACGCGCCGGGCCTGGCATGTGGCGATTCAGCGGCACGAAGGTCCTACGGCCCTGATTCTTTCGCGGCAGGGACTGCCGGCTGTCACCGGCACTGTTGAGGGGGCTGAAAAGGGGGGCTACGTACTTGTGCGGGAAGAGGGGGCCGCGTGTGAGCTGATTCTGATCGGAACCGGAAGTGAGCTGCAGTATGCCATGGAAGCGGCTGCCATGCTGCGCGCTGAGGGTATTGGGGTGCGTGTGGTCAGTCTGCCATCGTGGGAGCTTTTTGCGGCGCAGCCATTGGCGTACCGGACCTCCGTTTTGCCGGACGAGTGCCGGGCACGCGTGGTTATTGAAGCCGGTGTATCTCAGGGTTGGGAGCGGCATGTCGGGTTGGAGGGCGGCATCATCGGTATTGACCGGTTTGGCGCGTCTGCTCCGGGCGGCGTGCTGTTTGAGAAATTCGGCTTTTCGGCAGCCCGGGTGGTGGAGGAGGCCAGGAGAGTGTTGGCCGACTGCGCGTGAACCGGATGCGTGTGCTCTGGTGTATGGTGCTGATCTACGCCCTGTCGGGTACGCAAGGGGCTTCGGCCCAGCGATTCCCGGGTGAGCCCGCCTGGAAACTGCTGATTGAGCACGAAGGAGTCGTGGTGAAGTACATCCGCTACAGAGAGGCAAATTCCGTGGGTGACGGGGTCGTCATACTGCTGGAGAATACCAACTCATATACGGTGCGGTATCGCTTTACCGTGGTTTTCCGTTCGGAGGGTGCGGAGGAGGATGCCTTGGCGGAGGGAGAACTCATGGCCGGTGCCATGAAGACCGGAGACAGCGAGGGTCTGTTCTGGATCCCGTTTGAAGACGGGCGGGCCATCCGGCAGGTCGGCCTGCGCGGCTACAGGTTCACGCGGGTAGTAGACCCCATGGCCGGACCGCATGACCGGGCCCGCAGCTGAGTCAATGGCACGCCCCGTTTATCCGGCGCATCACTGGACACTTTACCGGGCCCGCAGCTGAGACAGCCGTTCAGGCGCAGAAGGTGCGCGTCATTGACGGTGACCGGAGCACATTACCGGACCCGCAGCAACGGCTGAGACAGCTGCTGGTCTCCCGCGGTTATCCGCAGGAGGTACATCCCGGCAGGCTGGTCGGAGAGGTCCAGCGTACGGGTATGCAGGCCGGCGGGCTCTGTCACTTGCCGAAAGACCATCACGCGTTGTCCCAGTATATTGAATACCTCCACGCGTACCGGTGCGGCGCGGTCAAGGCTGTAAGTGATGTGGGTAGTGGTCCGAAACGGATTGGGATAATTGGGCTCCAAGTGAAGTGAGCCGGGCTGTTCGGGTATCCGGGCTATGTGTGTCGGGTAGGCGGAGTCCCGAAACAGCCGGTTGATCAGGGCCACATTCTCACCTCCGTAAAAGTCAATGTCGGCCTGTACGAGGGCCTGGACGGCGCTTTCCATCGTGAACGGTCGACCCATGTAAGCGTGCGAAATAAGGACCAGACGGTCGGTCTGATATTTGCCGTTGATGCCCCAGAGTTGCAGCAGCACATTGGCCATAATCGTGCCATCCAGATAGATGTCGCATCGCACGCCCGAGTCTGCCCGGCAGGTGGCACGGTTATAGGTCCGACTGGGGTCAATATATCGGCCAGGCCAAAAACTCCAAGCTCCATCCGAGCGGATACCGGCATCCCAGTCAAACACCTGCCGCCAGTCCCGCGGCGGAATTACGCCGCGTTCAATCAGATCGCGCGTATGCGAGAGGGCCCAATAGTCGGCGAACCCTTCGTGGTAAGCATCGCCTTCTCCTGGGATGCCGATATCAACGGGCGCGCTGCTGTACAGCACGGCGTGGCCGTACTCGTGCAGAATAACCTCCGCATCTTCGCCATCATCCACACCGCCGGTGCCGAAAATAAGTAAATTCTTGATGTCACTGTAGCGGGAATTATCGGATGTGGTTCCGTTAACTCTCACATTCACCACCTTTTCCCTGATCGGCCGTCCAATATCCAGGGACTGAATGTACACCTGCGACGCATGGATATGATAATAGGCCATGACCGCCTGAAAATGATCATCATCCCGTTGGAACAGGAAAGAGTCGGGATCCGCCAGGGCTGGCGGGGTATACAGGCCCGGCGTTTCCCTGATGGCGACATAGGGGCCTTCCAGACGGTATAGGGAGTCGGCACCCAGCGTGATCTCCTCCAGATCCACCTCCACAAGCTGTTGCGCGAGCACATCTTGGTTTGTATCGCGGATGTCGCGATAGAATCCTCCGTAGGGCACCCCGGCCATGGAAAGCGGGTCTGGATCCCAAATCAGGCCGCGTCCGGTCGTGTCGGTAGCGGTCCCGTGTGCAGACTTGTGCGTTGTATGATGGTATTTAAGTTGGTCGAAAATTCGGATCAGCTCTCCGGTCCGGGCATCAACAAGCACCCGCCAGGAACCTACACCTTCCGCAGGCGACACATCCACGCTCCAGATCAGGCGCGGATCAGGTTCAGGGTACATAAACAGCTTAGCGGAATGAATGTCAGCCTGACCGGTAGTCACGGCTGTACCGGCAACGGAGCGGGCCTGTGCCTCACTGATAACGGATTGCGTGTCTGGAGCCTCCATCGGTTCAATGTGCGGCGCATAGCTGCTGTGGACCATCGTCGGCAGACCGCTATGCCCCAGGTTGATGTGCACATATCGCTCGTACACCGGAATCTCTCCCAGCACCTGCTGAAACGTAACATGCCGGATGCCGTGCGTGCCGGTGTCGCGGATCAGGCGAAGATTCGCGGGTGAAGCGATGCCGTAGCGATGCCCGTACTGATCCACCCAGGCCCGCGCGGTGGCTTCCGGCGTGGCCTGCACCGCCATATTGGGGGACAGCCCGAATCCGGCCCGCCAGATATTGAGATCCGAATCAATAATGCCCCCGTCCACATGGGTCAGATTGAAGGTGCCGGTCGGGTCGCTTTGGGCCAGGTAGGCCCGCGAGGCCGGATTTATTGAGGATTGAGCCGGGGAGGTCTGACCAGCTGCTGCCGCAGCGACCAGCATCAGCCCGGACAGGAGGGCAATCCGACAAAAAACAGGCGGGCGGAGAGTAGGACAATTCATTCTTTTGAAAATTGGAAATAATTCATGAGCTGCAGCGCAGAGGTCTGAAACAGCATCAGATCGGCAACGAACTCAGTTTGGTGGCCACAATCCATCTGAATATCCAGTTAAACGCATAGAGCCGAAAACAGTGCCGGATCGGTGGGGTCTACCAGCGTCCATCAATATCGAGCGTCCGTTGGCCTATTTTGCAGGGTCCACCGATATCCACCATGAGACTCACGCGGCGACAATTTGCTGCCCTGCTGACTTCACTGGGTGTCTCCAACACCTCGTTTGCTCAGGTACTGGCGGATGCTAAGGGCCCCATTACGTCCGCTACGATTGCGTGTGCGGAAGACATCGCGGGACTGACGCTGACCGCCGGGCAGCGGGAGCAGCTGGTGGAAGATCTGGAGGAACTCCTTGAACAGTACAAGAGCCTGCGGGCGCTCAGGATCCCCAACGATATTCCGCCGGCACTGGTTTTCGATCCGACTCTGGCTGGCGTATCAGCGGCAGCCGACACGCACAGTCTGTACTGGTCACCGGAGGAAGTGGAACGGCCGCTTCGCGCGGAGGATCTGGCATTCATGTCGGTGGCTGAGCTGGCATGGCTCCTGCGCAGCCGGCAGGTAACATCGGTAGCTCTGACGGAGCTTTACCTGGCCAGGCTCAAGCAGTATGACCCGGTCCTGGAAGCCGTGGTCACCTATACGGAGGAGCGAGCCTTCCTACAGGCATCACGCGCGGATGAGGAGCTGGATGCAGGCATATGGCGTGGCCCGCTGCACGGGGTCCCGTACGGTGCTAAGGATCTGCTGGCAACCACCGGCTACGCGACCACCTGGGGTGCTATGCCGTATCGGAGTCAGCAGATCAACTCGGATGCCACGGTGATTCAGAAGCTGGAGCTGGCCGGTGCCGTGCTGGTGGCAAAACTGACCTTGGGGGCACTGGCGTGGGGGGATGTCTGGTTTGGGGGCAAAACGAAGAACCCTTGGAATATTGAGCAGGGATCCAGCGGCTCCTCAGCCGGCCCGGGATCCGCAGTTGCCGCCGGGCTGGTGGGATTTGCCATTGGGTCGGAAACTCTGGGATCCATAATCTCGCCCTCAACGCGCAACGGCGTAACAGGGCATCGACCCACCTTCGGCCGGGTAAGTCGCCATGGAGCTATGACCCTTTCCTGGTCGATGGATAAGTTGGGGCCGATGGCACGGTCCGCGCTGGATTGCGCACTGGTGTTTGAAGCCATCCGGGGACGCGACCCGTTGGACCCGGTGTCGGTCAGTGCGCCGTTTGAATTTGCGGCGGATCCCGATCCGGGCGGCCTGCGCGTTGGGGTGGTGGCATCGGCATTCGACCGCGATTACCGCAACCGCGAAGCCGATAGGGCATCATTGGAGGTTATCAGGAGCTTGGGCATTGAGACCGTACCGGTGACGTTACCAGAGGATCTTCCCGTTGATGCCATGCTGATGACGCTCGGCGTGGAGGCCGCTGCCGCCTTTGATGACCTGACCCTTTCCGGGGGTGTGGATGCCATGGTGCGGCAGGGCCCCGATACCTGGCCCCATGAATTCCGCAAATCCCGATTTATCCCCGCAGTTGAATTCATTCAGGCCAACAGAGCCCGCACGCTCCTGATGCAGCGGATGGCGGAAGTGATGCGGTCGGTGGATGTCATCATCGCGCCCACCTTCGGCGGCAGCACCCTGGGCATTACCAATCTGACCGGTCACCCGGCGGTAACGCTGCCCAATGCGTTTCACGATGTACCCGACGCTCCAGACCGAAAAAGCCCCGGCAGTATCACGTTTGTAGGCGGTCTGTATCAGGATGCGGCCGTGTTGCGTCTGGCCCATGCCTTCCAGATGGCTACGGATTTTCATCTCCGCCGACCTCCTATTCATTAAGAATGGCCCGAGTTGGAACATATTGCGATCCAATAGATTGACAGCGATGTACCCGATGGTGTGCTGGTGCCAGTAGTCAGTTCAGAGCGGCCCGCCCTTGCCCGGGCCAGCGGATGTGCCCCCACCCACAAATTCAGCTGAGGTCGTGCCCAAAAGACAGATTAGCAGACATCTGAGTTCTGAGCGCCTGAGATTGTCTGACTTCAAGTACGAAATCCCCAAGGGGCTGATTGCCAAGTATCCGGCGGAGCCCCGCGATTCCTCCCGCCTTATGGTGGTCGATCATGTTAAGGAAACCATTGAGCACCGGCGGTTTACCGACATCGTGGAGTACTTCTCGGCCGGAGATGTGCTGGTGGTCAATGATACCAAGGTATTCCCGGCCCGCCTGATCGGGACCAAAGAGAAGACCGGTGCCCGGATTGAAGTATTTCTGCTGCGTGAACTGAATCCGAAAAGCCGGCTGTGGGATGTCATCGTGGATCCGGCTCGAAAGATCAGAATCGGCAACAAAATCGTATTTCGGGAGGATCTGTACGCGGAGGTGATTGACAATACAACGTCCCGCGGCAGGACCATCCGGTTCCACTTTGATGGCAGCCATGAGATGACCTGCAGCGAAACGCTGTACCGCAAAATCCGCGAAGTGGGTCAGACCCCGCTGCCCCCATACATCAAGCGGGCACCGGAAAAGGAGGACAGTACGCGGTACCAGACCATGTTTGCCAAACACAGAGGGGCGGTGGCGGCACCGACAGCCGGGCTCCACTGGACACCTGAGCTGGTGCGGAAACTGACGGACAAAGGGGTCAGGGTGCTGCCGGTTACGCTGCACATCGGGCTTGGTACGTTTCGGAATGTGGAGGTGGAGGATCTGACCAAGCACAATATGGACTCTGAAAACTTCACGATCTCCAAAGAAACGGCGGATGCGGTCAACCAGGCCCTGGAATCGTCGGTGAACAAAGTTACCATCAACGGAACGACGGTAGTTCGTGCGGTGGAAACCAATCTGATGGTGTCCCGGCGCCTCAAGCCCGGTACGGGGTGGACCAATAAGTTCATCTACCCGCCCTACGAGTTTGCCATCACCGAGCGGCTCATCACCAATTTCCATCGCCCCCGCAGCACGCTGATGATGTTGACGGCGGCCCGGGCCGGCTATGATCTGCTGCTGGAAGCCTACCAGAAGGCCATTGAGCAGAAGTATCGCCTGTATTCCTTCGGTGATGCTATGTTCATCATTTAAGTGATGGCATATGGGGCGCGTTTGCGTCGTGATTCCCGCAGCCGGGGAGGGAACGAGGATGGGCGGGCTGCCCAAGCAGTTCAACACTCTGGGCGATTCTCCGCTGCTGTACCAGACCGCATGGGCATTTGAGTGCCATAATAGGGTGGATGACATCGTGGTGGCGGCACCGGCAGACACCACCGCGCATGCGCGGCACCTGATGAGCGGCATCAGTAAGCTCGTCCGGGTGGTCGCCGGAGGGGCCACGCGACAGGAATCGGTGGCAGCCGGGTTGGCGGCTGCACCCAGGGATTCGGTAATTGTACTGGTCCACGATGCCGCACGCCCCTTCATTGAGGCCGCCGCTATTACTGAGGTAATAGCGGCGGTCGTGTTGCACGGAGCCGCAGCGTTGGCCGTGCCTGTGGCAGACACGGTACGCTATGCGGAGGGCGGTTTTTTCACCGGCGAGGCTTCCCGCAGGAACCTGTTTGCCGTCCAGACCCCCCAGGGATTCCGACGCAGCCTGCTTGCGGAGGCCTTTGAATCCTGCGTGCCGGATGGGGCGGCAACTGACGAGGTGGCGCTGGTCCGCGCCTGCGGGCATGCGGTAGCCCGGGTGCCGGGTCGTGCGGGGAATTTCAAGATCACCACCGGTGAAGACTGGCATCGGGCCGAGCGCCGATGGCCTGCCTTCGCACGGCGCAATTACGAAAGCTGATGGGATTACGCGTCGGAATCGGGTACGATGTGCACCGGCTCGCGAAAGGGCGGCCGCTTATGTTGGGCGGCATAGAAATTGCGCACACGCACGGGCTGCTGGGCCACTCGGATGCGGATGTGCTGCTGCACGCCATCATTGATGCCATGCTGGGGGCGGCGGCCCTGGGAGACATAGGACATCATTTTCCGGACACCGATCCTGACTGGAAAGGAGCCGACAGCACCCGCCTGCTGCACATCGCAGCCGGGCACATTAGGGCTGCGGGATATGGAGTGGCCAATGTGGATGCCACGGTGGTACTCGAACAGCCCCACCTGCAACCGCACATTCCGGCGATGCGCTCGGCCATCGCTGGCGCACTTCGGATTGAGACCGGCCGCGTATCGGTTAAGGCCACGACCCATGAAAAACTCGGCCCCATCGGCCGTGCAGAGGGAATTGCCGCCTGGGCCGTATGTCTGTTGGAAAAACTGTGACCATGGAAGAACTTTTTCGCGGGATAGCGGAACAGATAGCCTCCATACCCGCCGTATGGGGCTATTTGATCATATTCCTGTTCACCTGGCTGGAAAATATCACGCCCCCGATTCCCGGCGACATGATCGTGGTGTTCGGAGGTTACGTCGCAGCCACCGGCTCGCTGGATCTGGTGGTGCTGGTGGTCATCAGCACGATGGGGGCGGCTGCGGGCTTTATGTGCATGTATGCGTTGGGACGTTCCGCAGGCCCGGCGGTGCTCCGGTCACGTCTGTTGCGCTGGATCCCGCAGGATCCGATTGAACGCACCACCCGGTGGATGACGCGCTGGGGGCTGGTACTGATACTGATCAACCGCTTTCTGGCCGTGGCCCGGGCTGTCGTTTCGCTGCTGGCTGGAATTGCGCGGATTCCTGTCCCGGGGGTCGCCGTATGTGCCACCCTCAGTGCGCTGTTGTGGACTGCGCTCCTGGCGGTTCTGGGGTATTTCATCGGTACGGAGTGGGAGCGCATCGTGGAGTTTCTGGGGCAGTACAGCCGCGTGGTATCGGCGGTGGTGGCGGCCTGGCTGGTATGGCAGGCGGTCAGGATGATCCGCCGGCGACGCTGATGAAACTCAACCCGATCCGGGTTCGTTATATAAGGCTGTCCTATGGGTATTGTTTGGCTGGCGTAGCTCAACTGGCAGAGCAGCTGATTTGTAATCAGCAGGTTGGGGGTTCAAGTCCCTTCGCCAGCTCTTTATCAGGATTTTGAATGGCATTGGCACTGACGGCACGAGCGTGCGTAAAAGACAGGTTGCTGAAATCGGGCAGGTACCCAAGCGGTCAACGGGGGCAGACTGTAAATCTGCTGGCTAAGCCTTCGGAGGTTCGAATCCTTCCCTGCCCACCCTGCGAGAGTAGCTCAGTTGGTAGAGCATCAGCCTTCCAAGCTGGATGTCGCGAGTTCGAATCTCGTCTCTCGCTCCAAGGCCGCCTTAGCTCAGGGGTAGAGCACTTCCATGGTAAGGAAGGGGTCCTCGGTTCAATCCCGAGAGGCGGCTCCAGTTACGTATTTGGGACAAATCTCGTCTAAGAGGTATGGCAAAGGAAGTATTTCAGCGGACGAAGCCGCATGTGAATGTGGGCACGATCG
>JAPPNA010000153.1 GCA_028873925.1 Bacteroidota bacterium
GGCATGTGCGCGTGCGCGGCCATAAGAAGGTGATGTGCCATTTGATGTTCGGCGTATTGGCGCTCACCGTGGATCAAATGCTGCGCCTGGTGACCTGAAGTAGGTCACACGGGGCAGGTTAACGCTTTTGGCGGCCTCCAGAAACAAGGGAAGCCTGGGATAGGTGCGCATGAATCACCGGGATTGGGACTGAAATTCCCCGAAACGGGCCTTCATTATTGTTATAAATACCACACTTCCAGAAAATACGGGCGAAAAAGCATCGGATCATCACGAAATTCGGGCAATTCCGGCTGAGGAGATCGTTGCTACGGCCGCCATGCACCGATCACGATTTTTTTGCACGAGGCTCGGGACGTATTTCTTTTTCTCCCAGATGGGTGGAACAAAGGTGCTGTCAAGAGATCTTTCCTATGTGGCTAAGATCTCAACAGGGTCGCACGAGATAATCCCGTCTATGGTGGCCGTGTCGCTCGATCACTTGTATGCTCCGTGTTCAGTACGCGCTCCGTTCAGGATATGTCCGCGCCGGACCATCGCGCCCTTTGTAGAGGTTACTCCGTTCCTGCCATCGCTGGGGATTAGTCAACCCCCATCTGACATTGCGCTGGAAGTGACCACAAATGGAACCGGGCGACATGTGGTGGCAGCATTTGAGGGGCTGCCCTACCTATTCGTGTATAATGGTGCTCATGAGCACATACACACGATTCGGTTCTTTGGAAGAGATGTTGCCGAGCATTCCGAGACGCGCGAAGTGATCTCCGACGGGATTCTCGGGATCGGGTTGAAGTCGTTTTGGTCGAGCCTGGATATGACGCATCCGAATGTGATTGCGGCTGCCACACTCAGGCGGGCCTATCTTATCCGCATTGTCGGCAATAGTCAATTTGAGCACGCAGCAACGGTGCAATTCAGCACAGACCCTGCGGCGGACCGAGGGGATGAGCATGTTAACCTTGCTGCAATTAGGGAGCTGAAGATAAATGGGAATTCCGTGTTTGTCAGAGATTCAGGCACTCCACATTTGCTGACGTATCGGTTTGACCTATAGCGCGCTGAGGTCGTGCTGATTCAATCGTCCCATAAGGTCGCTCTGGATTCATCAGGACAGGGGTGGTGGATTTTAACAGTGTTAACCTGGTTTCAGGCAAACTCTAAGCTGTGTCCGGTCCAGGTAGGTGGTCTCAATCGTTTAGTTGTTGAGCGACGCGCCTTGGTCAATTCCACAGTGGGGCTGGCTGGCGGTTCCACGGTGGCGATGTGGATCGGGTCTGCTGAACAGATGTTGTATCCAGCCCATGTTTGCCATTTCCGGCTCAGCCGGTCTGGATTTCCGGCCCTAAAGTGTGTTGCCCCGGCTTGATCGGCGCGGTTCGGCCATGTTTTCGCGCCCAATTTCCCGCATTTTGGCGGCTCACGGGCCTGTTAAGGCTCAAGTCAGCGCGCGCAGGCGTGTCACAATCGGCATGCCCCCGCCCAAGATCGAAACACCCAAGAAGCCGTAAAGCCGTAGTCAACCGAACCAGGCTATATGCCGAAGGGCCAACTCAACATCGGCCGGGCCAATCATTCATTGGTCCTCGCAATCCGGGTCGTCAGGGTAGTCTGGATCGCAAAACTCACAATCGCTCAAGATCAACTCGCCATTTTCGTTTGTGGACATATTCTTGCCCTCGGCGTGGATGTCCCCATTGTCGTCGGTCCATGTCCAAGCCCCGTCGCATTGCTCGTGCAGATTTGCCACACAATTGGCGAATCTTTGCCGGGTTCTAAGGCCTGCCCCACTTTCCAAAGTACAATCCACAACCGCTTGAACGGAAAATGCGGCGCGATCCTTGCGTCCACTGCCCCTCTCCGCAGCCTGTCCGAAGGCCATGCCGAGAAAAAGCGTGCGAGTCTCATTGGGTGAAAGAACCGCCCAACGGAGGCCGCTGGCTGTCATGCCCGCAGTGGCGGGCTCAAACTCCTCAACAAATCGTTCCTGAGACGAACTGATCAATAGCTCTCCCGGTACATCAAGCTGCTCCACCAACGCAATAAATTCCTCTTCAAAGTTCGGCGCGGCAATTTCGTCCAGAGCATTACAGCCTGCCAAAAACAGAAGGACATAAAGGGGAGTCAAGAGAACCCCTGGTTTGCTCAGATTCATTATGATTTACCTACCGGCAATACTGGGATGAAGATCAAATAGATACGGACGCTATTCTCAAGAGTTGCGCCTCAACATGGAAAAAGGCTCCAGTGTCCAGATGGCAGCACAGCAAAGTGGCTGGACAAGCCCGAGTCCGCCACTGCGGGCAATCCTTAGCTGTGCGATATCGCATCGCTGCACAGGCGCTCAGTCCAAAGCTGCGGGCACCCTGAATGGTCTGCGCCAATCCAGAGTCTGATGCGCCTGCATTTGAGCTGAACTACACCGCTCGGTTTGATCTAACTCGCGCCATGGACAAAGGACCTTCCGTGTGCTAAAGGCGTGTGCCTGGCTGAGAGTCGGATACCGAAAAACCGCACGTCCGGTACCGCAAGCAAGGGATGGAAACGGACTCAAAGGAACAGGGCCGAGGCCCGGAGCGCAAGCGGTGGCGCAGCTTAGCCGCGCGGATAAACAGAAGTGCCGAAAATCGCTCAAGCAGCCGCCACAATGTGGTATGAGGCTCCGCTTGGGCAGGTAGCTTTACACTGGTGGCCCCGTGCAAACAGGCGGCTGGATGTGAGCGGGGCTATCCAGCGCGGGCCCGTATGTGGGCCCAGAGGGACTTGAACCCCCGACCGACGGATTATGAGTCCGCTGCTCTAACCGACTGAGCTATGGGCCCGCAATCAAGCATAAACGCAGGTCCGGCATTACGTGTTCAGCACGGGCCGCAGGCGCAGTACCGATCTGCGGCTGGCGGCATCCATGGCATGCCTTACCAGGCGATCCACCCAGCGGAATGGGAATCCGGCGCATCGGGCAAGTCTGCAGCAGTGAGTTCCCTGAAGCTCTTGCAAAACGCGTGAATCACGGGGTTTTGCCTATCTCATGTTTCGCAGGCCCCGCAACCTCCACATGCGGATGCCCCAGCTTCCGAGCCCATTAAGATGTTCTTTGCCGCATTAATGTCGGCGTTATCAATATGCCCACATCC
>JAPPNA010000020.1 GCA_028873925.1 Bacteroidota bacterium
ACATCTTAATGGCCTCGGAAGCTGGGGCATCTGCACGTGGAGGTTGCGGGGTTGCGAAGCGTGAAATAGGCAAAACCCCGTGATTCACGCGTTTTGCAAGAGCTTCCAATATCATTATCCAGGAAGATGGTTATGGTCCGTATATTTTTCCGACTTTGCTGACGCGAGAAGACACCCGGCAGTCTGTTTACGCGAGACGGGTGGAGAAGTCGTAACGGACTATTTCCGGTCGACGAGAATGGCAGCTGATATTCTGGGACAGTCGTTTGAGACTGCAGTAAGGATCATGGGATCAGTTAACCTCATTCCGCAAAGAGTGGCGGAAGCGTGAGGAAGTGGTCTTCAGAGGGCACGCAGATTCAGATTGGCAGTTGGTGCCCACGGTGCTACGGGCAGAATCCGCCGCACTATTTGAAAAACTAGTCAGGCGGCCACTCAAGTGTGTGGACCAGATCTTCATGGAATTCCAGACGCTTGAACACTTCGTGCTTGGGTGCGACAGTGCCAGCGTCGCCGTGCCGAATGACTCCGTGGAATTCCGTGAACAGTACCTGACGAAGACCAGTCTTGCTGAATAATTCCTCTTTGTGGCCCCAGAAGAACTTGCTTTAGGTCCTGGCTAAGGCGCGGCTCCACGGTCTGCCTACGCGGCTCTTGGATTGGACTACCGACCCGTACGTAGCCGCATATTTTGCCGCCTCTGAGGCAATGAACCCGGACAATAAGCAGAGTCGCCGGCTCAGCATATTCCAACTCAGACACGGGCACCGCGAAGAGACGCACTGCGGACTGATCCGCATGCTGCGTGCAAAGGGCACGATTTTGCAGAATGTGGTAGCGCAGCACGGATTGTTCACGGTCCGTCCTGTTCTTGTACGCGCTGACGATCCCGTGGATAATGCCAGTCTGGAGGATTACTTGTTATCCCGGCCTTATCCCTTCCTCCAGAAACTGACACTGCCAGCAAAAGAAGCATTCCGCTTGTATGACTTGTGCAACAGATTCAATCTCAATGCTGCGCGGGTATTGCCTGACGCTGATGGAGCATGTGTATCCGTTATGGAAAAATTCCGGAAGAATGCGTATGGCCCGCGAATTGGACTGGAAGCCATCGGAGGCTTAACAGCTTTGTAACCCGCAGAAACGGAATCGGCCCAGAAGAGCTGGGGCAGTGCGCCAGTGCTGTCGGGCGTAATGTTCACCGAAATTTCTCCGAGCCCAAGCAAGTCCGCACGCGCAGGCGGCACATATTACCTGCTGCGATTACGCAATAGGCCACATCCAGCAGCAGCCTATGGCTCGGTTCTGACTTCGGCAATCAGGCGGGTGAGCCGGTCTACCACCGCTGGGTAATGAGCGGACAGATCATTGTACTCGCCAATATCATCTTCCAGGTTGTAAAGCTCATCCCAGGATAGATCCGGTTCGGTGAATCGCAACAGCTTCCAGTCGCCACTTCGGATCGCCTGCACGTAATGTTGGCCCCATGTATTGTCAAACTCCCAGTAGAAATACCGGTGCAGCGGTGCCGGACCGTTACCGGTGAGCAGCCCGGCCATGGACAGGCCGTTCGTAACGGGCACCTCCACCCCGGACAGCTCTCCCACGGTGGCCAATAGATCCCAACTGCCCCAAGGATGGTCGCTCACACGCCCTCCCGGCAAGAGGCCCGGCCCCCACGCAATCATGGGCACCCGGATGCCGCCCTCATACAAGTCACGCTTCAGCCCCCGCAACGGACCGTTGCTTTCAAAAAAGCCGGGGTCCGCGCCCCCCTCCACATGCGGCCCATTGTCGCTGGTAAAGAGCACAATCGTATTCCTGTCCAACTCAAGCGCAGTCAGCTGGTCCATAATGCGCCCCACATCACGATCCAGCCGACCCACCATACCCGCAAAGGCCGCGTGCGGCTGTGACTGCCCACGGTACGTACCAATGACCCCGCAGCAGGGAAAAGGTGTTTCCGGCATCAAAATGCTCCGACCGGTACTGTCCTGGTAGGGCTCCATCGAATCCTCAGGCACAAGCAGTTCGGCGTGCACCAAAGCGAAGGGGAGGTAGAGGAAGAACGGCTCATTCTGGTGGCGATCAATAAAATTCAGCGCCCGATCCATGAACAGATCGTGCGTGTACGCGGTCGTGTCGATCTCCACCCGCACGGTGCGGCCTTCCTCAATGGCGAACAGGTGGTCCGTGTAATGGGAATGTGCGTGCACATGGCCCAAGTAGCCGAAAAACTCATCAAACCCCTGCCGGTCCGGTGCACCCCGCTCCGGGGAGCCGAACCCCCATTTCCCAAAAACACCGGTGGCATAACCGGCATCCTTCAGGACCTCGGCAATAGTCACATCCTCCTCCCGCAGGCCCGGACCCCGATTGGAACGCGTATGGGAATGGGCCATGTCCGTGCCGGTCAGCAAGGCAACACGCGAGGGGGCGCATACCGTGTGTCCTGCATAGAAGCTCTTAAAGCGCACTCCGTCAGAGGCCATGCGGTCCAGATGGGGCGTTTTGATCTTCTTCTGCCCGTAAGCCCCCAGATCACCGTATCCCAGGTCATCAGCCAATAGGACAACAATGTTCGGCGGAGCCTCATCCTGGGCCATCACACATATGTGCGGGATCACCAGCAGACCTGCAGCTATGAGCATCCGGCATGGGATAGGATTCCTCTTCATGAAGCTCCTCCAAAACGCATCAATCATGGGGTCTTGCCTATTTCACGTTCCGCAGGCACCGCAACCTCCACATGCAGATGCCCCGGCTTCCGAGATCATTAAGATTTTCTTTGCCGCAATTATGTCGGTGTTATCAATATGCCGCATCCGGTGCACTCAAAGTGGGCCTGTGACGGGCGGCTTTTCGCGTCCCCATGGCCGCAAACGCTGCATTCTGGCTGGCAGGCACAAACTCAATGTGCGCGGCCTTGTAGCCCGTGAAATGGGCAAATTGTGACCACCCTGACTGAATGACTGCGCGGTTGACACCGGACTTGGCCTTAACGTTCCTACCGGGATTCTCAACCGTGCCCTTCGCAGTTATCCCCTTTACATTCACATTCTCCATCACCACAGTCCCGCCAATCGCGACCACGGTCTTGGACGCAGTGTGA
>JAPPNA010000096.1 GCA_028873925.1 Bacteroidota bacterium
CACCAGACTCGCGGTCAGACCCGCGGGGACGTTGCTCACGGACACATGAGGGGCGAAGATTACCGCAGGTGTGAAGGTATCACCGACGAGCGTTGCGGTGATTGAGCCGGTCACCGAGCCATCGTTGGCGGCCGCTTCCGTCAGCGTTCCGGCCCAGGTGATGGTGGAGGCATCCCTGAAGTCAATTCCGATATCGGACTTGCTCGATCCCGTGACCGTTGAAGCACCCTCATTGGTAAATGCGCCATCGCTGAAAGTGACGGAGATGTTGCTTACATCGTTGGTATGCGCATTGGCGGTCCCCGTCAATGTAAGCGTAACGACAGTCGCGCTGGTGCGCACCAGACTCGCGGTCAGACCCGCGGGGATGTTGGCTACGGTCACATGGGGGGCGGAGACTACCATGGAGGTATAGGTATCACCGGCGAGCGTCGCGGTGATTGAGCCGGTCACGGAGCCATCGTTGGCTGCGACCTCGGTCAACGATCCCGCCCACATGATGGCGGAGGCATCCCTGAAGTTAATGGTCAGGTCATTCCGGGTCGAACCGGACACGGCGCTGGCTGACCCGATCGTGAATGCGTCATCGCTGAAGGTGATGGTGAGGTTGCTTACATCGTTGGCGTTGGCATGTGCATTGGAGGTTCCCGTCAATGTCAGCGTAACGACAGTCGCGCTGGTGCGCACCAGACTCGCGGTCAGGCCCGCGGGAACATTGCTCACAGTCACATGGGGGGCGGAGACTACCGTGGGGGTGAAGGTACTGCCGGTGAGGGTCGCGGCGATTGAGCCGGTCACCGAGCCATCATTGGCCGCTGCTTCGGCGAGCGTTCCCGTGTAGGCCAACGCAGGTACTTCTGTGTCACTTTGGTTGAGAATGCTGGTGCCAAGCACCACGGCTGCCACCGAGCCCAATGCCAGTCCCAATTCGGTGCCGGAGACCGGACATTGGGTGCTGTTGGTCACCTCATGATCATTAAACGCAACAGCTTCGTTTCCCGCCGTGTCACGAATTGGATTCAAGGGCGGGATCGAATAGCTCACCACCACTGACGCTCCGCAGGCCACTGGAGGGGCCAGTGTTAGTCTTACTTCATTGCCACTGATGGCAACCGACGTTACCAAACTCTCCTTCTCCTGCTCTCCGCTGGTAACCACAATCCTATAAGTACCCGCTGCCAGTGCTGAGGTCCTGCTCGTCTCACGCGAACCATCGACCAGTGTATCCATCTTCGCAGCCACAGTCGGCACCGAATTCTCGTCGAGCATCTCGTCGTAGAACACCACGAGGTTCGCACCATCTACGATCGCCCTGTCCAGTTCCGGTGCCGTGACATCTTGGCCATTTGCGTCAACCGTACCAAGAATCAGCAAGATGGCTGCCAGCACCACCAAGCTTGCGGCAACCACAGCCTTGGACCCGCAAGAAACGCCACGCAATGCCCTCTTAATCCCTACCTTGGTCGTCGCTGTCAATATTGGCTCTTCAGTCAATTCTCTAAATGGCTAATTCTCTCGTAATTTGGGATTCCGCCGGCCAGGTACCGCCGGAATCTTCCCCCGATCCTGGAGGCTAATCTCAATCTCAGCAATCTGGACTTACTTCAACAAAGTATTGCGCAGTTTGATCAGTCCGAATAGTGTGCCCAAGATACTACTCCACCGCCCAAGACCTGCAGGTCCCGGCAAGAACCACTAGATCGAAATTGCCCGAACAGCGCACTGTGGGCCGCAGTACCTTCCAGCGCTAATCTCACCGAATAATGGCCTTGGGCATCTGCGCCACAGCTGTATTTGCCGAGTTCTGGTTCCCGTCTGAACCTCATTGTGGCCATCTCGCAAAATAAGAAAAAATCATGCCTCACTTGCCAGCCAATTCGGAGCAGGGATTGCGTTATCTCCCCCATTTCGCAGGTCTGGCAGCTTCTATGCGGAAGTTTGTCTGGCATGTTTTGTGAATTCCCATGCTTGATTCTGGTGTCTCTACGGCCATTATGACCGATTCGGGTCAAAATCTGTGACATTGTGGCCGATTTTGCTCGTTATTCACGAAAAGCCCGATGTAGTGCTCTGTTACGTTATTCATACTATCTTCATACAGACAGCCTAGGTCGTCCAGTACTTTGTTTACGGTGATTTAGCGACCTCTCATGTACATTCGGGAACGCGCGCATAAGCTCAAGAACGGCGAAGTGCGTATCGGCTACGGCCTGCTGGAATGCCGCCGGGTGCGCGGCAAGCCGACGCAGAAGACCATCCTCAATCTGGGCCGAGACTTCAACGTCCCGGAGCCGGACTGGAAGGTCCTGACCGACCGCGTAGCCGCGATTTTGCGCGGCGAGCCGCTGCTGCCGCTGGAGAGTGAAGCTGTTCGGACGAGTGCCGAAGACATTGCCCGGCGCCTTAAGGCGAAGGGGTACGACATCCATGCGCCCCTGGATGACCGCGACCTGGTGATCACCGATGAGATGCGTCACATCGCGATCCGCTCGGTCGGCGGTGAGCGGGTGGGTCTGCACGCCTTGGAGCATCTGGGCTTTATGGACCTGCTGCGTGAGCTCGGCTTCAGTGAAACCCGGGTGCGCATTGCGGCGGCACTGGTGATTGGGCGCATGATGTCGCCGGGCAGTGAGGCCCACACCTACAATTGGATGCTGGAGCGGAGTGCCATTCTGGAGCTGCTGGACCTGGAGGTGCCCTGTGCGAATTCACTCTACCGGGTGGGTGATCAGCTGTACGCGCACCGTGAAGCTCTGATGCAGGGGCTGTTTGATCAGTCACAGCAGCTGTTTGGCTTTGAGGAATCGATCCTGTTTTACGATCTGACCGATGTCTACTATCACGGCAAAGAGCGCAGCAAGGAGAAACGTGCCGACTGTCCGCTGGTAACGCTGGCGCTGGCACTGGATGCGTCGGGCTTTCCGGTGCGGGCGGAGATCCTTGAGGGCAGTGTTTCCGAACCCAAGACGCTCAAATCCGCGTTGTCGCGCCTTAACGGGCGCAAGGTGACCGTAATTATGGATGCGGGCATCATATCAGCGGCGAATTTGGCATGGTTAAAGGCCCAGGAGCTGGATTGGATCTGCGTG
>JAPPNA010000004.1 GCA_028873925.1 Bacteroidota bacterium
CGTACTGGGACCGCACGCTGCAGATCCGTAACGCATTCAAGCATGGAGCGTCCATTGAGGAGGTGTATGACATCACGCGGGTGGACCCGTGGTTTCTGGAGCAGATCCGTACGCTGGTCGGGCTGGAAGGCGAGGTTCAGCGCATGCGGTTGAAAGATCTGACACCCCGCCAGCTGCTGCTGCTCAAACAGCACGGATTTTCCGATGTGCAGATTGCCTGGCTGGTCGTTGATGATGTCTCGGAGGAGGATGTGCGGCTGCGTCGCCGGCGGGCTGATATCAAGCCGGGATTCCTTCTGGTGGACACCTGTGCCGGGGAATTCCCCGCGCGCACGCCGTACTATTATTCGTCGTATGAATCGAGGTCGGAAAGTGAACCCAGCGACCGAAGCAAAATCATCATCCTGGGCAGCGGGCCGAACCGGATCGGGCAGGGCATAGAGTTTGACTATTCGTGCGTGCATGGCGTGCAGGCTGCGCGTCAGCTGGGGTTTGAGGCCATCATGATCAACTGCAACCCCGAAACCGTTTCCACCGATTTTGATATTGCCGATAAGCTCTACTTTGAGCCGGTATTCTGGGAGCGCGTCTGGGACATCATTGAGTTTGAAAAACCGAAGGGTGTCATCGTACAGTTGGGTGGCCAGACAGCCCTGAAGCTGGCCCGCAACCTGTTGGATCAGGGGGTGCGGATATTCGGCACCGCTTACGATATGATGGATCTGGCAGAGGATCGCGGTAAATTCTCGGAGATACTCAAGGAGCTGGACATTCCGTTCCCGCCGTACGGCATGGTCAGCACCACATACGATGCCGGCCGCGTGGCGGAATCGATTGGCTATCCCATTCTGGTGCGCCCCAGCTATGTGCTCGGGGGGCAGGGCATGCGCATCGCCATCAACCGCGAGGAGGTTGAACACTATGTGGACAACATCCACCGGCTGTTGCCGGAGAATGAAATTCTGCTTGATCTTTTTATCAATGATGGCATTGAGATCGATGTGGATGCGATCCGGGATGGCGAGGAGGTGTGGATTACGGGGATCATGCAGCATATTGAGCCGGCAGGGGTCCATTCCGGCGATTCAACAGCCGTGCTGCCGCCATATTCCTTGAGTGAGACGGTACTTGATACGATTCGCAGATACGTAATCCGGATTGCCAACAGGCTGGAGGTGATTGGCCTGATCAATGTGCAGCTGGTGGTGCAGGATGAAAAAGTGTTTGTGATTGAAGCCAATCCGCGCGCCTCCCGAACGGTCCCGTTTGTGGCGAAGGCTATCGGCGTACCGGTGGCCCGGATCGCGACGAAGGTAATGCTGGGGGCCAAACTGAAGGACTTTCGCGCCGAAGGTGTACTCAAGTCAAAGCTGGAAGGCTTCGCCATCAAGGAACCGGTATTTTCTTGGGATAAGTTTCCTGAGGTGCGCAAGGAATTGGGACCCGAAATGAAGTCAACCGGAGAGGCGATTGCTTTTGTGGATGCGCTCACGGACCAGCATTTCAAGCGTCCCTATGAGATGCGTAATCTGTATCTGTCCCGTTAGGATGGCCGGTCACAATAAGTGGTCCAAGATTAAGCGGCAGAAGGCCGTTACGGATGCCCGCCGTTCGAAGGCGTGGGCAGTCATCACGCGCGATATCATGGTGGCAGTTCGGGATGGCGGGCCGGATCCCGGCATGAACGCCCGTCTTGCGCTGGCAGTCCAGAAGGGGAAGCGCGAAAACATGCCGAAGGACAATATTGAGCGGGCGATCCGGCGCGGCTCTGGAGAGATTGAGGGCAACAACTATAAGGAGTGTGTTTACGAGGGATACAGCGCGCAGGGTGTGGCCATCATGGTGGATGCGCTGACCGACAATACGAACCGCACCGTAGCGGATGTACGGAGCATATTCTCAAAGAGCGGCGGCAGTCTGGCCAGCAGTGGATCGGTCGCCTACCAGTTTGACCGCAAGGGTATTCTGCAGATTCCGGTGGCTGGTCACGACGAGCTGACCATCTTTGAGCTGGCCATAGAGGCCGGAGCCGAAGACATGGAAAACGAGGGGGACTCCTTCATGGTCATTACGCCGGTGGAACAGTTGGACGCGGTGCAGACCGCATTCCGGCAGGCGGGAATCACGGCTGACGATGTGCGCCTGGTACGACTGCCGCAGTCTACGGTGGAACTGACCCCGGACCAAGTCCGACAGACGGAGTCGCTGGTGCTGAAGCTGGAGGATCACCCGGATGTGCAGGAGGTATTCACCAACTTGGGTCAGCCATGATGATTCTGGGCATTGACCCGGGTTCGTTGCGCACCGGGTACGGCATCATTGATTCCGAACATCGTGTGCATGGATTTGGGGTGGTCGCGGTGTCCGGCGACCATGTGGTCCGCATTCAGGCCATTTATCGGGCGGTCACCGAACTGGTCACTGTGCATAAGCCGGATGCTTGCGCAGTTGAGATGCCCGTGTATGGCCAGAACCCCCAGGCGATGCTGAAGCTGGGGCGGGCCCAGGCGGCGGCGATGCTCGCGGCCTTCAACCAGGGTCTGGCGGTCACGCAGTACACGCCAAAGATGATCAAGCGTGCCGTGACCGGCAACGGCAATGCCAGCAAGCAGCAGGTCGAATACATGATCCGCTCGTTGCTCAGGTTCGGAAAGCTGGGGCCGGACCTGACGCATGATGCCTCAGATGCCTTGGCGACGGCGCTTTGTCACTGCCACCGTGAAACGGAAGGCCGGACGGGCACAAAAGTACACAAGGGCTGGGCCTCATTCATACGTGCCAATCCGGACCGCATTGCGAGTCCGTAAGGGGCTTTACAGGCAGTCCGCCGGCGGAGGCATGCAGTGCTCTGCCGGACGCAAGCGATATTTGAATTTACCGCCTCCTCAGTGCCTTGCGCTCTTCGGCGCAGATGCCGGAGATCCATAGCTCATCTTTGACATTTTTCGGCATTTGCGCGGGCAAATAGTCAGTTTAGGGCCTATTTGGTCACTACAAAGTTTCTTACCTGAATCCGGGTCAGAGGGTGAGAATGTCGGGGTTGAGGGGGACCGGATTCAT
>JAPPNA010000032.1 GCA_028873925.1 Bacteroidota bacterium
GCGCGAAATCTACCTGGCACTGGGACTGAATCCGGTCCCCCTCAACCCCGACATTGTCACCCTCTGACCCGGATTCAGGTCAGAAAATTTGTAGTGACCAAATAAGCCCTAAACTGCCTATTTACCCCCAAAAATGGGCCGAAAATGCCGAGAAATGTCAAAGATGGGTTAATGGATTGTCTGATGGTCAGCCTCCATGAATTGCATCTTGATGGGAGGTTTACCGTCCGGCGATCCCGGTCTAACGGGGGACAGCTCCCGGCATTGGCTCTATGACCTGCGTTGTCACGCCGGATTTCGTCAGGACTACCTGTGGCGTTCTGACTTTGAGATTCAGAGGACTGAACAACGTATCCTGTGACAGAATGAACGGGAACTGCGCCTGGCTCACACGGCGCAGCACCAGCGTTTCGTAAATCCCCGCTTCCTCTCCCACTATGGGGTCAGCGTAAACGGCCAGAACAGGGTAGTCCTGCCATTTTGAGCCAGGCTGCTTTGACCATTCGCTGAGCAGTTTCACTTGATCGCCGGAACACCCCATCCCACCCAGCAGAATCACGATTGCAGAGTCGGGCATTGCCCAGTCAAGCTCTGACACCGACAACCTGGTCTCGGGAAAAACCAGTTGATCAATGGGCAGTTATTGCCCAAGCAAGGGAGATTGGACCAGCCATTTCCTGTATCTGTGGGGCTGCCCTCTCTGGTGCAGGCGGGTACAGGAGAATCCGCGTGCCTGCCATCAATCCCAGCACGAGCACAAATGGGATTCCAAACCACAGGATGTGGCGAACATGTTTAGAAAGATGCATCTGAAGGCGGAATGAACTTATAACGGAGAAGCACAGGGTTGCCGACCCCGCCATCCGGCATCTGCTCGTTATCCCCATAGCCGTAAATGTACTCATCTGCCGCACCCACTGGGTCTATAGGAGACATAGTGCTGCGAGCCGCGAACGCCCCGATATTGCTCGCCACTACGAAGCCTAACCGCGTTCCGGGGGTAGCGGCCAATTGCTCGCGGGGGATCCAATACGCAACTAGGCGGGTCTGCCTGTCAATCTTGAAAATTCCAAAATTCATGGGGTACTCCATGACAGACTCCAGGAGCCCTGCCGAGCCTGCCCCGCCAGCCCCGCCAAGGAGATCCTCCGCCCGCTCAACATCCTCACCGGCACGGCATCTGCCCGCCCCGCAAATATTTAGTACGGCCCATCACCAAAGCACTCTATGGCTCGACCAGACATGCTTCCTGAACTGTTGCATAGTATGGGGTGCCGTGGAACCGGAATCCGGGTTGAACCGATTTCATTGAGATCCATTGAGTAGGCCATCGTAGCATGCTTCCTAAGTGACATCAGGTTCGGTAGCACATGCAGCGTGTCGCCCGAAGCGCAGGCTCCTTTGGCACCCTGCTGCGGCACATGCACGGTCACGCATTCGGCTTCGGCAGTAAACATTACCATCTGCCCACTGATCCCCAGCGATAAGATGCGGTCCGGTGTGACAAATCGCGCATTGCGAATTTGCCCGCTCCCTTCGGGCAGGCAGGTGCCAGGATCAAGCGTTCGCTTGTGCCCCCGTCGGGGTTGAATACGAGCAATCTGTTGCTCGCCCGATCGCTAACCAGGAATGTCCCCTCTGGCCCGACATCAACATACGTGAGCATTCCAATTATGATGCTCGGGTCCAGACGCACGGTGTCATCCAATGCGAACAGATCCCAAATGGTACCAGCGGTGCAGATACTCCCTCCTGTGCCCGGTCCACAGAGACCGAGCAGGCCGACACAAGCAGCAAGGGGCCCAGCACGCCCCGATTTCCACGGGGCGAACGCGATGCCTTAGCAGTGATAGCAGACATAACCCAATCTGGCACCTGGTTCACAGCAACCATAAGGACCTCGGCCGCAGGGCACACCCGGGTAACAGATACCCACGCAACCCGTCATGAGTCCATAACACGCCTTGCAAGCCGGGTTCCGATCAATGTCAAACATCAACCCCGGAGCAGTGGTCGAGGCCATGATGTCCGCTGATGGGGAAGTGGGTGGCAAGATCGCGACAGCCACCATGATGGCAAAGAGAATCCCGGCCACGTCAAGCAGCAGGCATCCCTTCGTCGCGCCAGCACGGTTAAGGAGTGAGATACCAGCGTTCCGCAATTGAACTGTTCGTAAGTGAATAATGGCCAGCGCGAATAGTACGGCAGGCGCATTAAAAATCCAAAAAATACACGCCCGCCAAGAAAACCCGCATGGGCGCGGACTTGGCCGAATCTATGAGGTCACAAGGGGATGTCGCAATCCCCTATTGAGCGGGGCAGGCCCTGACAGGCGGGTGTCAGGGGCCGGCGAGCTGCCGGTAAAAGAGGGGTCGCAATCCCCTATTGAGCGGGGCAGGCCCTGACAGCCCGGGAAAACACAATGGATCTGGATGGGGCCTTGGCGGAGTGTCGCAATCCCCTATTGAGCGGGGCAGGCCCTGACAGCTGTCCGCCAAGCGGGCCACACATGCGATCCACGTCCAGTCGCAATCCCCTATTGAGCGGGGCAGGCCCTGACAGCCCGTTCGTTCGCATCCGCATCTTTGGTCCGGGGTTTCTGTCGCAATCCCCTATTGAGCGGGGCAGGCCCTGACAGCCTGGACTGCTGGAGTTATCCCACCACAAAACTCTCAAATGTCGCAATCCCCTATTGAGCGGGGCAGGCCCTGACAGAAGGCATGGCGCGCCACATCTATTGGGAGCGGAAATAATGCGTCGCAATCCCCTATTGAGCGGGGCAGGCCCTGACAGCTGGAACTCAGACACATCCTAGACGAAAACCCACGTGAGGTCGCAATCCCCTATTGAGCGGGGCAGGCCCTGACAGGCGCGAAAAAGCACCATATAGATAGGAGGATTGCTGAACTGTCGCAATCCCCTATTGAGCGGGGCAGGCCCTGACAGGCGCAAATGAAAAATACAAAACAGCACTGGACCTGCGTATGTCGCAATCCCCTATTGAGCGGGGCAGGCCCTGACAGACCCGAAATTCCCGCTACACTTCGTCCTGGAAATCAGGGTCGCAATCCCCTATTGAGCGGGGCAGGCCCTGACAGATGTTCACTCCCTGCCGATACCCCTGTCCGAAACAAAGTGTCGCAATCCCCTATTGAGCGGGGCAGGCCCTGACAGGCTATGCGCATGGCGCGCAAGAGGCGACCGGGCAGCCGATGTCGCAATCCCCTATTGAGCGGGGCAGGCCCTGACAGGGCTGTTTTCAGTTACTTTCTCGCCATTCCATGTGGCTGAGCCGCATGAGATAAGCAGAATATAGTGAAGTCTTGGCCAAATTGATTCCATCATGCCACCCTTCGGGTCACCGGCAGCTCAACAGCGGCCCTGATCTAATGGCCAGCACGCCTGGAACAGGCCAATTTTCCGCCGGACAGGCCAAAAGTCGCAATTCATCAGCCTTTTGGTTCGTAACCACTGGTCCGTAGCGGCGACCGGAACGTTACGAATCGACGCTCGCGACGGACAGCGCAGGCAGCAGGGCTGTTGAGGAGGATGACAAGGAGTTGCAGATTCGTACATTCAGGCTGGAAGTGCTCAAAGTCGGTGCCTTGCTGGTACGTCATGGCCGCTATGTTACCTTCTATATCGCCCATACGGCGGTAGCGGCATGGGAACGCTTTTGGACCAACTTTGAACGGTTTCACTGGCAGACGTTGCCCGACCTGTAACTTTTCTCGCCTCAGCTGAGGCGCAATCCGAGTTTGTGCGAACGACCGCGTACCCACGCGCGGGATTGGTGCGCAAATACGCTACATCCGGCACCGAAATCCAGTCGATTCCGGCTGCAAAACACCACAATTCCCCTCCCTTGCAGTCGCAAATGGCCCAATTTTCCGACTCGTTGCGGCCATCCTACCCCGGGGTGATCCAATGCCGCCTCGGAAGGTCAGGGCGATGCCGAGGTGAATAGAATGGGATTGAGGCCGCCACATGTGTGGCCAGGCCGGGTGGCCCGCATCAGGCGGTTCAAGTTCCACTAACCGGGTGGCCCGCAGCATCTGATTATGCGGACACCACCTGAGGCACGCCGGCTACTGCGTTAAGCGCAAACAGATCGCGCCCACCCAAAGAGCCACGCCAATAACCGGGGCAGACTCACTCAGTTGTTGGCCCGGATTGCGGAGCAGCCCTAGGCCTCGTGATCAGGAGTTTCGCCTTTTGATTCGCGTCCCTAATCGGAATCCCCAACCTGTTTCGCACCTTCAATTCGACTCCAAACCGCTTCAGCTCTCTCTCCAATCTGGCCTGTTCCTCAACCAGTTTGTAGTCAATCTTCGGGTTGTGGCGGATGATCTGCTCTCGATCCTGTGCTTTCATGTCAAGAAAATTCTCGGGAGTGGATAAAGATGCGAAGCCCTTGGCGCTTTACGTAATCGCGCAACAGCTCCAAATAGTCTGTGACCTTCCGGTGCAACTCTGCGGATGCCGCCAGACCCTTTACAGCGAGCTGCACCTCCTGCTTCAGTGCCTCCAAGTTAGTGCCACGGCCGTGGTGCCTCCAGCGCTTGCCGTCACTGAAGCAGGCAGCAATCGCGGTCGCTCGCCTATCCGTTTCCTGCTGATTCGGTTCGGCGGGTTCCAAATCCTTGAACATGTCTTGCGAGAGCCATTTTTCTACGAGCTCCTTGGACCACCGCGCTGACTGCTCATGCAGGTACAACTCACCAGGGTTGAATCTGCTGACGGGTGCGAATTCAGCGGAAGTCATGGTTCCGGCAGCCGATTATTCATTGAGCCATCTGAACTGGTTAAGATACGCCAGCGCCGGAACCAAATCGCCATATTCCTCAAAATGAGGATCAATCGGGCCGAGCATGGAGAAGGGGTCTTTCAGGATCCGATTGGCGCTTAAGGCAGAAATGGTCCCAGCTGACATGGCCTTGTCAGGCACGATCACGGACATTTCCGCGCCGGTGTAGCGGATCACAGAAACCATTCGCTCTATCGTGCTGACTACACCTCCGGGCGTATCAAGGAATCTGCATACTTCCTTGAACAACGGCTGAGGCTGATGGTCGATCGCCCGGCTGAGCACTCCGTCCACTCCCGATAAGAGCGGTTCCGTGATGGATACCACATTGGCATTCAGCAATGGGCTGATTTCAGAGGTCAATCAGTTCTGCGTAGCCTCTACGCACGAGTCGAACGGATTCATGGGCAACTAAATGTTCCGGGCCGGTATGCGCGAGACCTGACGACTCGTTGCGGTGGAAACCTTCAGCGGTTGGACTTACGGTGCAGTTCGGGGTCGATCACCCCTTTGGGCACCAGCCTTCTGTTCTGAACCCATTCGGCCTGCCGCTCATGTTCCTGATCGAACCAGCCCCCAGAAATGGTGATGCGGGAACACCCGCTTTCGCAGGTTCTTCTGGAATTGAGTATGCGGCGGAATCGTGCCCCAGTTATATACCTTCCCAGCCAAGTTCTGACACCGGATGAAATAGTCCGCCGCATCTTTGAAAACCGAATCGTATCCTATGCGCACCAGATTGGTGAGGAGCTTACGATACAGCAAGGTGGCAGCAAGGGGGTAACCGTTGCCAAATTCCTCAGCAAGGCTCGTTGCTATTCTGTCGGGAATCTCAGACACGTCTGCAGCTCGCCTGACTATCAGCCTGGCGGCCTTGCCCTTCAACCCCCACTCGATGAGAAAAACTGCGGCTCTGCCCAATGCGGCTTTTGATTGCACGAGCTCAATTGCACGCTGCTCAACGGCTGCTCGTTCTTCATCCGCATAGTGCCGCAATATGGCGCGGAGGACTTTAGGCTCCGGCGACTGCCTGAACCAGTCCCAAAGCGCCTTCTCCGCCTTGCGATGCTCACCCATGGCCTCAAGCACAGACACCCGGCTTTCCATCCATTTCACGCTCTTGGCCCCCTGTGATTGATGAACCGCAGCATCCAACACAGCAAGCGATTCCTCATACCTGCCCATATTAAGCAGCCGATCGGCAATTGACGCAGAGATATCAGGCTGATGGCGCTCCTCCGCACTGTACTGCTCAATAAAGCCATCCGCATCACCCCGCGTGTCTGCGATCAGGCAAACAGCTTTCCGTAGCGACTCAATAGACCGTCTGGCAGAATATTCCAGCTCGGGATCGCTGGTCAGCAAGTCTTCAACGCGCTTCCTTTCCTGCATATACAGGGACTGAAGCCTACGCAGACCATCCCGCTCAAGCAGCGTTTCCAGTGACTCAATCACATCACGCATCCGCGAGGATGCCTCGTGGATGCCGGAGTCAAATACCGCCGATGCAATCTCTTCCGGTGTTGTATCGGCCAATTCTGACAGTTCGCCCAGGCCGAGTGCAGCTTGCCATGTTGCCGAGCTCACGGTTCCGTAAACGTCATATACCCGCTCGTCCAGCAGACCTTCAAGCGATGCAATCGTGAGCAGTAACTGAAACGCTCCATGCGGATAAGTTGAGATCAGCTGCTGCTGGGCCAATTCGCGATATGCTCCAAGCTCCCTTCCCAGCGCAAGAGTCTTTTTGGACGTGAGCTGGGATACCTGGCCCCGAATGGAGGTGAGTCTCTTCAGGATGCGCTTCGTGGCAATCTTCGGGTTCAAGGCCGCCTGAATCTCCATTCTGAGCTGCTTCTGAAGGACCGTGTTGCCATCGGATGCACTAAACAGCAGCTGTGCCAGTCTGGGACCGCCCAGTATTTCCAGGTTCTTCGCTTTAAGTGTTTTCTTTGAAGCCATCCGTGCCTACCTCATGCTTTGCCCGGGCCAACGCTTTAATGCTCAAACTGTCGATCCGGTTTGTGCCTCTTGAGGAGCACCTTGAGTGCGGGTTGCCTGACGAAAGTCCGATCTGTGATGTGCCCCGACCGATGCCTGGAAAGAGTTTCCGTCGCCGACGTACGAGGTGCGTCACTGAGCTGGTCACTGACCCTCCGCAGCGGCTCAACAGGTGGACGCTACATGCCGCTGATCCAATCGGGGGCCTCAGCGTGCGTAGCCCATACAGGAGGTGAGCCAGTGGCAGCAGGCGGACACAGGAAGGGCCTTCAGAGATAACCGAAATATGGCGCGGCTGAGTGCAGACTGGGCCGATGCTGGCGGCACACTGCCGGTGTTGTCGATTTTCCGACATCAGCGAGCGAATTCCGTAATGCCCATCGGGCGGACAGTCCGGCGTAAAACGCCTGAAGGCGACTCTGGACCCATCTGATGGCTGGGACAGCTGCGGTTAGTTAGGGCAGGTTCGGATGCGCGGTCATCCTGCGGAACGTATCCGGCCAGGGAAGGCGGAAGTGCAGGAGAAGATCCGAGGTTCCGGCAATAGCGCAAGCTGCATAAGCGGGCCCGGCTAATCCGGCCTGCCCGCACGACAATAAAGGTGGCAGGCGTGGAGCCATTATTCTATACCTGAGCCGCCGGTGCCGGGTGGCCACTGGTGATATGGCAAATCCGTCTGTAAAACCCGCCACTCGGTCCCGGCGGGCATCCAGACAGCGCCTGTGCGAAGTGCAATAGCGAAAATCAGCAGGCATTTCTCAGTACTGGCTTAAGATTTTGATGCCTGCGGGCATTATCTTGGGGTTTGGAAATATCCATGCTCATGATTCAGGAAGGGGACCGCGCACCGGACTTTGAAGGACGCAACCAAGATGGCGAGATCATCCGGCTCAGCGATTTCGCGGGCCAAAAACTCGCGCTCTATTTCTACCCCAAAGACAATACGCCCGGATGCACGAAACAGGCCTGCAACCTCCGGGATAATGTGGATGAGCTGGCGCAGGCGGGCTTTGCCGTGGTCGGGGTGTCGCCGGATTCCGTTGAGTCCCATGAGCGATTTGCCGCCAAATGTGCGCTCCCATTCCCGCTGATCGCGGACCCCGAAAAAATTATCTGCAATATTTACGGGGTCTGGGGCGAAAAGAAGATGTACGGCCGTACCTACTTCGGCATCAAAAGGACGACCTTCGTTATTGATGGTGCTGGCAGGATTGAGAAGGTGTTCCGGAAACCGAAGACGGCCTCGCACGCCGAGCAGATCCTTCAAGCAGCTGCCCGGTGAGGCAGCCCGGCAATGCAGGCGGACGATTTGTTTGAGCCGGTGATCGGGCTGGAGGTGCACTGCCAGCTTCAAACCGCGTCAAAGGCCTTCAGTACCGATTCGGCCCGCTTCGGGGCGCAGCCCAACACACATGTGGACCCGGTGAGCCTGGGATATCCCGGCTCCCTGCCGGTGCTCAATGAAAGCGTCGTGGAATTCGCCGTGCGTCTGGGCCTGGCGATGAATTGCCGGATTGCCGAACGAAGCATCCTGGCCCGTAAACACTACTTTTACCCCGACCTGCCGAAAGGCTACCAGATTTCGCAGTACGAAGACCCTATCTGCACGCGGGGATTCCTTGATATCAGCCCGGGCCGCCGCATCGGCATCACTCGGATCCATATTGAAGAGGACGCGGGTAAATCCATTCATGATCAGGATCCCGCAGATACGCTCCTGGATTTCAATCGATGTGGCGTGCCGCTGCTGGAAATTGTCTCCGAACCGGACATAAGATCCGGCAGGGAAGCCAGCCTGTACATGCAGAAAGTGCGGCAGCTCGTCCGCTACCTGGAAATCAGCGATGGCAACATGCAGGAAGGTTCGCTGCGGTGTGATGCGAACGTGTCTGTTCGGAAACAGAATGCCGCTGTTCTGGGGACCAAGACGGAAATCAAGAACATGAATTCGTTCCGGCATGTGGAGCGGGCCATTGATCACGAGGTCAGCCGGCAGATCGTGATTCTGCGCACTGGCGGAGCCATCGTGCAGGAAACCAGACTCTGGGATGAGGATCGAGCGGAAACCCGTCCCATGCGCTCCAAAGAAGAAGCGCACGACTATCGGTATTTCCCGGATCCGGACCTGCCGCCGATCCTGGTTACTGCGGCCCGCCGGTGTGCCATAGCCGCGGCCATGCCGGAACTGCCGGATGCCCGGCGCACCCGCTACGAAGCAGACTATGGGCTGCCCCCGTACGATGCGGCATTGATCACGGAAGAACGGCCCCTGGCCGACTACTTTGAGCAGGCCCTGGAAGTGCTGCACAGCAAGGCTCCAGAACGGCCCCTTGACAAACAGGCTAAGATGCTGTCGAATTTTGTGATGGGGGAGGTGCTGCGGATATGTAAGCGTCACAACTGGAGCATGGCGAAATTTCCGGTGAGCACCATCCGCCTGGCGGAGCTGGCGCAACTGAGGCTGGAGGGTAACATCAGCTCAAACGGGGCACAGGCCCTCTTGGAGGTGATGCTGACCGATGAACGGGAACCCGGTCTGATCGCCAAAGAACAGAATCTGCTGCAGGTATCCGACAGGCAGGCTCTGCGTCCGATCATTGAAGAGGTCGTCCGGGATCACCCAAAGCAGGTGAGCTTGTATCTTGCGGGAAAGGATAAGCTGATAGGATTCTTTATCGGCCAGGCGATGCGGAGATTCAAAGGGTCAGCCGATCCGAAACTTGTGCGGTCCATGCTGATTGGGGCGCTTTCAACCGGTAAATCATGACCCATCAATCACGGGCTGTGCTGCCGCTCTTGTGTGTTCTGGCTACGTATCCCGGGCTGGCCTGTGCGCAACCGGAGGAGGAAGCCGGACCTGCCGTGGTCCGAAGTGGGCTCAGCGGTCACATTACCGTTCGGCCTGAAATTGATTCAACGGCCGACTACCGGGGCTTTGAAATCCTCGTGGCCGTAGACAATGAGGGCGAACCCGACACGCTGGGGTATGCCATCACCGACAGCACCGGGTTTTTTTCAATGGATGTGGAGGTCGCCGAACGTGGTGTGTACGCGCTGATCGTCAGTCGCCGCGGAGATCTGCTTGAACTCGGCCACCTGGCCGTAGCCGATGGAGACTCGGCCAGCCTGAATGTCGCTCTGCCTACGGGATCCGCCCGCATGCGGCCCCGATCACAGGAAAATGCCGCCTGGCAGGCCTACCAGAATACCCGTCTGCAGCACGATCAAAACCTCATTGCGCTGACGCAGGCCGAAGAATACAACGAGTCTGCCGTGAACCTGCAGATTTCCCAAACAGCCATGATCCTCTGGGATCTGCGGGAGATATATGAGGGCACCATGGGAGCGGAAGTGGCCTCCGCGGAGGCGGTCGTGATGAACGCAGGGTGGAATGACTCGCTGGTCGTAGCCTGGGGCGTGGAAGTGTCCCCGGAAAATGTGCAGTTTGGGGAGGTGGGCCGAACAGTTCGTCAGGCAATGAACAGGCTTCACGGGTCGCAGGCCGCCCTGGAAATTCTGGAAGACTATACGCAGCGGGCCATCCGTGACGAGCACCGCGCGGAGCTGATGTCCGAACGGGTGATGGCGCATCTGGACCAACAGGAGCATGCCGAGGCACTCGCGGCGGCGGAGCGGCTGTCCGCGGAGTTTCCGGAATCAGCCTGGGCCGAATGGGCCGCACGCGCGGCCTACGAAATCCAACACCTCCTGCCGGGCATGCCTGCCCCGGAACTCATTGCTCTGGACACGGCAGGCGTGCAGGTGAACCTGGCGGACCTGGCGGGCCGGTATGTGGTGCTGGAATTCTATCGTCCCGAAGATGATGTATTCCAGCGCGAGGTGGAAGGGCGCAACCACCTGATCGCCGACTTCGGGCATGACAGAGTTGAGTTCGTGTCGATTTCGCTGCAGCCGGATACGCTGGTCAATGAGGCGTTCTTTGAAGAACGGGAGCTGCCCGGCGTGCACATCTACGGGACGACCAACCTGGCGCGGCTGTACAATGTGAATGTGCTGCCCACGCGGTACCTGATTGACCCGGAAGGGCACCTGGTGGAGAAATTTGTCGGTGGAGCCATGGCTGCGCTGTATGAATACATGATCCTGATGGACGAAAACGCAAACTGAAACATGCTGATTGCGGGAAACTGGAAAATGCACCTCGATGTCTCCGGTGCCGAAGCGCTGGCGAGAGCAGTCGTGGAAAAAGCCGAAGGCTCCGGTAGCGTGAAGGTGGCGGTCTGCCCGCCCTTTGTGCACCTGCGGGCCGTGAGCCGGCTGCTCAGCAACAGCCGGGTCCGGCTGGGTGCTCAGAACATGTACTATGCAGCGCAAGGTGCCTTTACCGGTGAAGTGTCGGCAGGGATGCTGCTTTCGGTGGGGTGCCATTATGTGATTGTCGGACACTCAGAGCGGCGGCAGTATTTCGGAGAGACCGATGCGGATGTCAGTCAGAAGGTCATCAGAACACTGGATGTGGGCCTGGTGCCGATTGTGTGTGTCGGCGAGACCTTGAGTGAGCGTGAGGATGGCCGCGCCCGCGAGGTGGTGGCTGCGCAAGTCAAATTCGCGCTGGCCGAAATAAGTCCGGCTACATCCAATGCCGTCGTGATTGCCTATGAGCCGGTGTGGGCCATAGGTACGGGCCGTACGGCAACGCCCGCCATCGCTCAGCAGATGCACGGACTGATCCGCAGCCTGCTGGCCAACCAGTTCGGACAGGACCTGGCAGCCGGTATCCACATCCTGTACGGTGGGAGCATGAAGCCGGGCAACGCCCAGGAACTGCTTAGCCAGCCCGATGTGGACGGGGGCCTGATTGGTGGAGCCAGCCTGAACGCGGATGCCTTCGGAGGGATAATCTCGGCCGCGCAGTCGGTATAAGCGGCGCGGAGCAACAGCCGGTCCGCTGCCTATTTAGCATCTGAAGCTGCCTCGGGCTCTTTCTTGGCCGCTGGCTTATTGGCCTTCTTTTCAACCTTGTCAGCCTTATCGGTCTTCGCGCCGTTCTTAGCCTCTTCCGAAGGCGCCTTGACATAATCGGTCTGGTAGAATCCGCTGCCCTTCAGGATGAAACCGGTGCCGCCCAAAATCACCCGGCGCACCGGCTGCCCGGTATCCGGGCACGAGGTCAATGGATCAGCCGTAATGGACTGGAAGAGCTCAAATGTAGTTCCGTCCTCACGACGGTAGACATAAGTTGGCATTGGGCTGGCAGACTGGCAAACCCCCTTACAAGTCAGTGGTCGCCCTCATGTTCCGCCGGCAGCCCGATCAGGGCCTCGTAAGTCAGGTCTGCCACCTTGCGGCGCACCGGCAGGTAGTCATAATTGTTCCGGCTGGGATAGACGCGATTGGTCAGCAGGATGACGTACAACTGCTGATCCGGGTCGATCCAGATTGACGTTCCGGTAAAGCCCGTATGCCCGAAACTGCGCGGACCAAAATAATCGCCGGCGGAGGAAGGCTCCGGGTACGGATTGCGCGTATCCCACCCGAGCGCGCGCGTACTGAATGATGTATCCACCACCGTAGTGAACAATTCAATGGTTTCCGGGCTGAGAAACTGTCGGCCTTCAAGTTGTCCCCGCCGGACCATCATGGTGGCAAATCGGCTCAGATCCTGCGCCGTGGAAAACAGCCCGGCATGGCCGGCGACACCGCCGAGAATCCAGGCGTTCTCGTCATGGACCTCACCCTGGATCAGCCGGTTTCGGAAATAATCGTCCAATTCAGTAGGCACCACATCCGGATCCGGCGTGCCGGTGGGCCGGAATCCGGTGTCAGCCATGCCCAGCGGACCGAATATGTTGGCCTGGCACCAGGCAGAGAAGTCTTCTCCGGTAATCTGTTCGATCACCAGAGCCATCATGATCATCCCAAAATCACTGTACGAGTAAGCATCGCCGGGGGCGTTGTCCAACGGTGAGGCATAGATGGAATCAAGTACGGCCTGGCGCGTCAGGACGTTGTCCGCATAAAAGGTCCTAAAGGGCGACAGTCCGCTGGAATGCGTAAGAAGATGGCGAATGGTGATGCTCCGTTTGTCGGCACGGTCAAATCCCTCGAGGTAGTCCGCAACCGGGGCCTCAATGTCCAGCAGACCCCGCTCATGCAGCAGCATGGCGGCGGTCGTAGTGGCAATCACTTTGGTCAGTGAGGCAAGATCAAAGGGTGAATCCGCCCTCGTGCGACGACGGGAGCGGTAGGTATAAGTGCCGTAGCCATCCATTTTGATCAACTCCGAACCGCGTCCGAGCGCGACCACGGCCCCCGGAAAGGCGCGGTTTTCAATGGCAGATATCAGCAGCGTATCCAGGCTCATAAGTGCTGACGTATTCAGCAGCAGCTCTTCCGGCTGGATGGCCGGGACCACAATCACGGGTACGTCTACCGCATCTGCCTCGATCAGGACAGGCACAGCCGGGGGCTCTGTGTCCACCAGCATACTGGACGATCTGCACGAGCTGATCAGCACCATTGCCCCGAGGAGCCAGCCGTACCGCCTGATTCTGCTGCTAATCTTCGCAATCCGGATCATTATATTTATGGGAATTGATTTGAAAAAATATGCCGAAAATTACAGTATCAGGACATGGCACGTTCGAGGTTGCCGAGGGCCAGCGGCTGGTCAATGCGCTGGAGGAAAACGGGGTTGACATCGGGCACCGCTGCGGCGGTTATGCGCGTTGCACGACCTGCCGCCTGACCATTAGTGAAGGTGAGCCCGGCGTGATAACGCAGGCCGAATACACTAAGCTTGTTGACCGCAACCTGCTAGGCGAGGTCCGGCTGGCCTGCCAGATACTCGTGGAATCAGACATGACCGTGGAGCCGCTGATGCGCGTTAGCACCATGGGCTGGAGCGATCCGGGCCCGCCGCCGGAAGAAACAGTCACGCCGGAGCCCGAGTGGCAGCAATTCTAGCTCATACGCCCGCATCTTGGTTGCCGGGGGTAGGCGGGGGTGCGATGGTCGGAGCTGGGATTCTTCCTGGATGGGGCTAAAGTCCAATCCACCGGATTATGCTGGCGCTGCTTAACCGATCTTGGATGTCGCAGGATCCGTCCGCGGGTGATTTGAGTCCCGGAGTAAATGAGGCCGGGGGCCTGACGGACGATCCTGCCGCTGTTGCCGTACTGAACAGCCTTCGGTTGCAGACAGTGCGGATTCAGGGCAACCCACTACCCGGCGAGGCAGACCTGTCTGGAGCATACCACAAATCAGAATGGCGTGTAAGGCGGAGCCGCTTGACTTCCATGTTCGTCCGCATGTAGAACCGTAGGGAACTGGAATAGACCCACAAATAGAACCGCAATTAGCCGGAATTCTTCAGGTCCTTCTGGAGATCACGCAGATCAATGCTATGCCGCTTCAGCCAACTGGATGCAGTAGTTGTTGCGACTCCCTCCGCGTCAGCCAGACTCTGAAGGGTCCACCTCCGGCCATTCGGCGGCGGTTCCGTCTTTACCCGGTTGATTGCGCCTGCGATTTTTTCGGCACCATAGGTAACTCTGCGAGAGCTGGGCTGCGGGTCTAAACACGCGATACCCTTCGCCAGATATAGGTTGCGCCACCGATACACAGTTTCCACATGCGCGCCTACATGTTCGGCTACAGCCTGAATGGATAGCCCCTCCGCTAAGGCCAACAGGATGCGGGCCCGTGACACAATTCTTGGCGAATCACGTCTTACCTGCAGGATTGACTGTAGCTGATCACGGTCTGCTGCTGACAGGGCCAGCCTGGCGAGTGAACTCTTGCGTGGCTTATCGCGAAGTCCTGCGATCCCCTCCTCAATGTAGCGCTTATGCCATGTGAAAACCGTTCCGTAATCTATTCCAAGGTGTCTTGAAACAGCCAGGGCTGACGAATGCTCTGTACAGGCAAGCACGATACGGGCGCGCATTACTAATTTCTCTGGGTAACTGTCGGACTGCGCGATCGCCTGGAGCTGATCACGATCTGCTGCTGACAGGATTAGCCCGGCGAATATATTCTTGCGCGGCCTGTCGTACAGTCCTGCGATCCCCTCCTTCATGTAGCGCGCGCGCCACTTCCTCACGATTGAGAGAGCTACTCCAAGGTGTCTTGAAACAGCCGGGTTTGACGGATACTCTGTACAGGTAAGCACGATACGGGCGCGCATTACAACTCTCTTTGGGTGACTGTCGGAATGCGCGATCGCCTGCAGCTGATCACGGTCTGCGGCCGATAGTATCAACGGCTTTTTGGGAATGCGTGTAGGCTTGGAGTAGAGTCCTTCAATCCCGCGCTCCAAATAAAGCTTCCGCCATTTTCTGACAGTCAGTGGATGGACACCAAGACGTTTTACCACAGCCTTTTCGCTCAATTCCTCGGCTAAGGCAAGCACGATACGGGCGCGCTTCACGAGATTCTGCTGTTGGTCTGTGGACCGCACTATTTCCAGCAGCTGATCACGGTCTGCGGCCGATAGGACCAACGGCTTTTGGGGAATGCCTTTTGGCTTGGAGTAGAGTCTTTCAATCCCGTGCTCTATATAAAGCTTCCGCCATAAGTTCGTATTGTTTTCGCTTACGCCAAGGCGCCTGGATATATCCCGACTTGATTCACCATCCGCATAGGCAAGCACGATACGGGCGCGCATGATAGTCCACGCATGGTGATTATCGGATTGCAGAAGTCGTTGCAGTTGATCACGGTCTGCTTCCGACAGGACCAGCAGCTTCTTGGGAATGCCGCCTGATTGGGTGCAGAGTCTTTCAATCCCGCGCTCCAAATAACGCTTCCGCCATACGTACACAGTGCTGTTGTGAACGCCAAGGCGCTGGGCTATGTCTTGAGCTGGCTCACCATCCGCACAGGCAAGCACAATGCGGACGCGCAGGATTATATGGTCACGCCCGGTCTGCAGCAATTGTTGCAGCTGATCACGGTCTGCTGCCGATAGAACCAGCGGCTTGTTTCGAATTCCTGCCGGCATCCTGGTGTACTCTGGTGATGGATATGGATACCCGTACGCTGCTTTCTTAGCCCTGTACAAGATCGTACGCCTGCTCATCAAGCGTCTGATTGCCCCGCATAATCCGGAAGAACTGATCATCGTAATTCCGCGTTCGGATCACAATCGGCATGGGGATGGCGTGCCCTAGGATCAGTGCCTGTTGTTTGCCATCAATGGATGCCAGGATATTACGCAAGCCGGAGGCGGTGCTTTCTCCGGCCAACGTGGCTCCGATGTCCTTTTCGTCATTGAGCTGACAGACGAACTTAGTGCCGATCTGGCTAAGCACCTCCTCATCAATGGCACTCGGCCGCTGGTCTACAATCAGCAGCGACACGAAGAACTTCCGCATTTCGCGCGCGATCTTGCCGAACGGGGTCTCCCGGGCAATGCCGGGTGCCAGGAATTTGTGCGCCTCCTCAATGGTGATGATAAGCTGGCGGGGCTGTTGCGATTTGTCCCGCTTGCGGCGGTATTCAGTGGATTTCTGCTCGTAACGGGCCCGAATGCGGCGCGTAAAGACATTGGCCACCAGCAGATAGGCCGTCAGTTCGGTGTAGTTGCCGAATTCAAGCACAATGTGCCTACCGCTGTCAATGGTCTCCAGGAAATCCTCAAGTACATCGCGCTCGGACTCGGTGCGCGGAGTGGTCTTGAAGAACCTATACTCTTTCAGCCGCGAAAGCCTCCGGTGCAGGGCCTTGAGTGACTGCTCATGGGCACCGATAGACTCAGCCAGTTCTCCCATCTCGTCTGCGCGTGCCTTTAGCAGTTCGGTGAGCCAACCGGTCCCGTATCGGCGTTTAAGCGCGTAGCAGGAATCCACCGCCGTGGAAGTCAGATTGAATGTGCTGGTGAGGGGCAGAATGTCGTTCGGCTCAATCTGATCGGCGTACAGGTACACCGTGCCATCCGGCCGGTGCCCGGACTGCCGTGCGTGTTCGGGATCCAATGAATAAATGGATACCCGGCTGTCAAAAAGCTCCTTGAGACCTTTCAGGAAGCCGGTCTTACCTTCATGATGTACTGTTGAGGCGTACTCCGAATGCATGTCAAAGATTAAGTTAACCGCTGCGTCGTTGAATATGGTGCCGCACAGCAGCAGCCGAGTCAGAAAAGTCTTGCCGGTGCCGGTCTTGCCAAAGACGGCATTGGACCGCTCCACCAACTTCCTGAGATTGACACACAGCGGAATATCGTCCATGCCGCGCGGGCTGCCTATCTGAAAGTAGGTCTGCCCGTCCTCATGGGATTCGGCCCCGAAGACGCGCGCTACATCGTCACGGTCAGCCCGTGCGACCGGCGAGAAGTGTGATGGAATCGTCTTGACGCCGTGGGCCTCCTGGTCAGACAGCTCAGGATGGTCCCGGTTGTCCATCATGAGCATGGGGCGGACATCCACGGTAGTATAGGCACCCATACCCCGAACTACCTGCCGAAGTAAATGCTCCTCAGCCGCCGGCGGATACAGTCGAATGCTCTCGTTGGTGGCATCAATAGTGACATCGGTGATGAGTGAGAAAAAATCGAAATGCGTACCCTGCACCACCACGAATGTGCCCGCGGTAATGTCTTCGGCATCTATATGCTCTGCGAGTTTCATGGCCACCCCCTTGCTCAGGGAACCATGGGTTACCACACCAAGCTTATCCGGACGATCGTTGGGGTGCTGCATGGGACAGAGTTAATCGGCTTGTGGCGCGGATGGCCGGACAGCCAGCTGCCCGCAGGCCGCATCAATTTCCGCGCCACGACTCCGCCGTACGGTCACGGTAACATCCAGCTCTATGAGTCGCTCAATAAAGGCGTTGAGCTGTTGGGGGCCGGTCCGGGTGAAGGGCACATCGGCGACCGCGTTGTACATGATCAGGTTTACTCTTGCGTTTACCCGCCGGCACAGGCGGGCCAGTTGGCGCGCATCCTCAGCAGTGTCATTAAACCCGTCAAACATACAGTACTCAAAAGTTATCCGCTGGCCCGTCGCCCGGCGGTAGTATTCCAGCGCTTCCATCAGCGGCGCAAGCAGCGCGTGTTGACTGTGACTGACTGGCATGATGCTGGCCCGCTTGCTATCGGTCGGTGCATGAAGGGAAAAGGCAAGCCTTACCTGAGGAGTCACATGGGCCAGATCCCGGATGCGACGCGCAATGCCGACCGTGGACACTGTGATTCGTCTCCGGGACAGCCCCAGGCCATCCGGCCGGGTCAGGATCTGTAGACTCTTCGTGACCGGCTCAAAATTCAGCAGAGGCTCGCCCATGCCCATATATACCACATTGGTGATGCCGCGGCCATACTTTTTCACGGCCAGTGTATTCATCAGCAGTACCTGGTCGGCAATCTGGCCGCAGGAGAGGTTTTCCTGGAAGCCCATCCGGCCGGTAGCACAAAAGGTGCAACCCATGGCACATCCGACCTGGCTGGAAACGCAGACCGTCAGACGCTTTACACGACCCTGCTCGTCAAAGTCGGGGATCAGGACCGTTTCAACACTGCGTCCGGAGGGCAGCCGCAGCAATGCCTTTACCGTTGCGTCTGCGGCTGTCTGCATCTGATTCACCGCGAATGTCCCAATGGTGGCCTTGGATGTGAGCGTTTTCCGCAATGGGAGCGGCAGGTTGGTCATGGCATCAAATGAAGAGATCCCGCTGCGCCCGTACAACCACCGGAATATCTGATCTGCGCGCCAGCGCGGCTGACCCAGGCGGGTGATCCAGTCCTCCAACCCGTCCGGCCCCAACGACTTTATGTCCAGCAGAGATCGGTCCGCCGCTAAATGATCCGGCTCCATTTTGAAATTGACCGCAGACATCCTACCTTATGGGAGAACCTGACAAGATTATAGGGTATTATGAAAAAACCACTTCTGTTCTTGTGCCTCATGGCACTCTTTACAGCTCCTGCGGCCATGTCACAGCTGCCATCCAATATTCTGGAGGGATCATGGCGTATGGTGTCGCAGCGGTCTGTGTGGCCGGACACGGTCATTGTGACCACGAACCCGCCGCCATCGATCAAGATTCTCAATTCCACCCATTTCTCGTGGGGCTACCAGTCTCAGGATGGCTCGGAAGTACTGGCCGGCGGTGGCCGTTACTCGCTCACAGGCGACACGCTCTATATTGAGTATCTGGAGTATCATTCAAGCGAGGTGCTGGTAGGCGTGGAATTACTGTTCTCGGCGCGTCTGGTGGGCGATCTCTGGTATCATGTCGGCGAGTTTCCCAGTGGATTCCGTCTGGAGGAAGTCTGGCGGCGGATTGAGTGATCACAGAATCCAACGGTCCAGGGCCATCCCCAGGACCAGCACCGGTATATACAGGACGCTGGCGCGCACGACGCGCCGCGCCGCTTTGGCGGTCTGCTGTGAACAGAACGCCATGACCGGGGCCAGAAACCATCCACCGGTCAGCACGGCAGCCCCCAGATAGATCCAACCTGTCGCACCGATCAGCGTGGGAAGGACGCTCACGGCGACCAGCAGCAGGGTATAGACCAGTGTGCGCCGCGTGGTGGACTGCGGCTTTGGCCTGACTACCGGCAGCATACGGTAACCCGCACGCGCATAGTCTTTGCGGTAAATCCAGGCTAAGGCCAGAAAGTGCGGCATCTGCCACAGCGCCAGAATGGCGAACAGGGCCCAGCCGGCCGCACCGAACGTCCCGGCCCCGGCGGTGAAGCCTCCAAGTGCTGGCAGCGCACCCGGAATCGTTCCGACCAGGGTGTTGAGAGAGCTGAGTCGCTTCAGGGGCGTATAGGCACCCAGGTAGAGGCCTACGGTCGCCACAGCCAGCAGACAGGTAAGCAGGTTCACGGTCCAAAGCGTCGTCACTCCTCCGGTAACCAGCAGCCCTCCCACCATCAGTACGGCCGCCGGAGAGCGTCGCCCGGAGGGCAGCGGACGCTGCGCGGTCCGGCGCATTACGGAATCATGGTGGCGCTCAAGATAGTGATTGAACATGCCGCTGCCCGCACTGCATAGCGCAGTTCCAACCAGCGTTGACAGGAGCAGGGCGTAGTCCACCCGCTCAGGGGATCCCAGAATAAAGCCGCCCAGCGCGGCAACGACGACCAGAAGGGTGATTTCCGGTTTAGCAAGCTCCCAGTAGTCGGACCACAGGGACCGTACGCGGCCTGACAGCTTGGGAACCGGCAGTTGTGCCTGAATCTGCGTCATTCGGCTACGGGCCACGGGAGCCCGACATCATTGCGAAGGCTACAGACCATCACGCAGACGACCGAAGCCATCAGTACGGCTCCCACCGCAAGGTGAGCTGAGGACAGCACTATCTGCGCCAAGCTGCGGGCAACCTGGGTGGCATCATAAAGAATAATTGTCAGGGCGAAGATGCCCAGCAGCATCTGCGCAATCAGGCAGGCAATCATCACCCATGCTCCGCGGCTGAGCAGTTTGTTTGACGCATAGCGGTTTCGGATCCGAGCTGCGGTCATCAGAATAAGGCTGAGTGCTACCACGCTACCGGTGACATGGATCAGAACAAAAGTCAGGTCAACCCCTGCCCCCCGGTGTCTCAGCAGTGCACCCAAGAAAATCTGTACAAATACGGCGATGGCGGTCAGGACCGCCAGCGTGCGCAATTGATGGTCAATTTGCGCGGATGTGATCGCTGTTCCGGGCGGATAGCGTCTGAGCCACAGCCCGGATATCGGCAGTATGGCCAAGGTGGTCGTTGAGAATACAAGCTGCGCCCCCATGGCATGTACGATGGCCAGATCCAGGGATTCCCAGAGGACCCGAAGGCCTCCTAGGATGCCTTGGGCCACTACCAGGCCCAACGCGGCCGCAGTAAGGATTCGCATCCATTTGCGGGGATCCGCAATCCAGGTCCACGCCATCAGCCCGACCACCCATAAACCTACAAGCGCGCCGAGCAGTCTGTGGCCGTGTTCGGCGAGTATATCCGGTACCTCCCACCAGCGCACATCGGCGTTGGCCGGATCTGAATAGCCCGTGGCGAACGGATCCAAAGAGCCGAAGGAACTCGGCCAGTCCGGCACAGCCAGTCCGGCCTCAATGGTGGTTACTACACCGCCCCAGCCAACCAGTACCAGTGTGAGCCCAAGCCCGATGCCGGAATACCAGAATCGTGCTCTGGGCGCAAAGGCGTTTGGCGAAGCTGGCATAAGGCGCGCGAGGGTAGCACATAGCAACCCGCAGCGGGCCTAATCTGTTCCATCATCAGGTTTGGTGAGGAGGCTGCATGCATACGCTGATAGAATCCGTGTCGGGGATTCGGGGGATTTTCGGTGCAGGGCTTGATGCCGGAGTACTGGTCCGGTATGCGCTTGCGTTCGGCACCTGGTGTCGCCGGCGTACAGGCGAGGCCAACTGCACGGTGGTAGTAGGTCGTGATGCGCGGGTTTCCGGGGAAATCTGTGCTCAGATAGTAACAGCAACTCTGCGCAGTGTGGGGATCAACGTTGTGGATGCAGGCCTGGCCTGCACCCCGACGGTCGCTATGGGTGTGTTGATGGAACGGGCTCAGGGCGGCATTATCCTGAGTGCCTCCCACAATCCTGAGCAGTGGAATGCCCTTAAGCTGCTCAATTCAAGGAGTGAATTCCTTGCGCCTGATGAAGTGCTGGAACTTCAGCGATTGGCCCGCAATATGGAGCCTCCGTCACACGCGGACATCCCTATCGGCTCTCTTCGGGTCCGTAACTTTACCGATCCTCACATAGAGGCCATCTGCAGGCTGGATTTTGTTGACATCAAGGCAATAGCCGAGCGCGACTTTTCCGTGGCGGTGGATGGCATCAATTCGGTGGGTGCCATTGCGTTGCCGCGCCTGCTCAAGCGTTTGGGTGTGCGGAGCGTGCATGTGATCAACGGCGATGTCAGCGGGCGGTTCGCGCATCCGGCCGAGCCGCTGCCGGAACACCTGGAAGGCACAATGGCGTTTGTGCGCCAGGTGGAGGCGGACCTGGGTCTGGTGGTTGATCCAGATGCCGACCGGCTGGCCTTAATCGATGATAACGGCTGTTATGTCAGTGAAGAGCTCACCCAGGTCATTGCGGCTGATTTCTTGTGGCAACGGCGCACGGGCCCGTTTGTGACCAATCTGTCGTCCTCCAGAGCGATTGACGACCTGGCGGCCCGCTATGGCGAGAAGGTTCACCGTTCGGCTGTAGGCGAAATCAATGTCGTCAAGGCCATGCAGGCGCATGAGGCGGTACTGGGTGGTGAGGGCAACGGGGGCGTGATTCTGCCCGACCTGCATTACGGGCGTGACGCTCTGGTAGGGGCTGCCATAGTGCTGCAGCAGCTGGCGGACCGAGGGGAGCCGCTTTCGCAGTATCGGCAGTCGCTGCCTGCTTATGTGATTTCCAAGAACAAGTTAACGGTTGACACTCCCGATGAGGTATTGAGTGCCTTTGCCGATCGCCATGCGGCCAGGAATATCTCCACCGTAGATGGTGTTAAGGTAAATTTTGACGTGGGCTGGGTCCACATACGCAAGTCCAATACGGAGCCGATTATCCGCATCTACGCGGAGGCACGCACGCGCGCGTCTGCCGACGATCTGGCCCGCTGGGCCATCGTGGATATCCGCCAGGAGAACCCATAGCCTGCCTGCTCATCGGGAGCTTGCGGTACTATGAAGGCGGAAGACGGCGACTGGCAATTGTACCTCAGGCGGTATCGCTCTAAGGGGCAACGAGCGGGGTGAGCTCAGGTGTGTGGCCGACGCAGACGCGCGTGCCGGGGTTGTTAATTCTTGCCGTTTGGGGAGTGTTGCGATTCACAGTTCGGAAGTCGACCCAATTGAGCGCACTGTCCCACGATGCCACGCTCGGTGCAACCTGAACTGCGCGGGCGCTTGCCCGATTCAAAGGGCCATAATCGGGGTTCAGGAATTGCCGGGTCCGGTGCGTGAATCTCCACCAATCGTATGCGGCATGCCGCAGTCGCTCGACCCGGCAATTCGCACAAGGGTCGCGCGCTCAACGCTGTGCGCCCAACCTGTGGGGCGCATCCCCAGGGACCCGTGCAGGTGGCCTGCTCCTGGCCGAGTGCCGGGCATTTCGCGCCGGACCTCAGGCAGATGGAAAGGTTGACATACTTCGGATCCTGGGTCCATGGGCCCGATCGTAGCCTGGCACCAACCGCGCATTGCACTGCACCGAGCGGGTCAGAACAGATCCGCAGTCAGCCGGATGTACACCGCGCGACCGTTGTAATCCCACGGCAGCTCTCTGGGGTGCAGCTGTCCGAGTCGGCTTACTTCTGCCGGACTGTTCAGAGGTACGGAGTCAAACAGGTTGTTCACCCCAACGGCTGCGCGGTAGTTGCGGCGGATTGCGTAGCCGAGTTCTCCGCCTGCAATGATCACCTGCCGATAAGTTTCCAGCGCGCTTTGCCCATCTTCAAGTCGACACAGCGTATTGCCGAAGGCGCAGATCTGGAACCTTGAGTAGTAGTTGAGCCGAACCATGGCATGAACTGATCCCATTTCATGACGTGCCGTCAGCACCGTGCGATGTTTCGGGCTGAGCGTAAGCATCTCCGTCTGCCGCGCTGGTGTCAACAGGGTCAGCATGACCGGCTGCTGCAGCGGTCGGTTGAGAAAGGTGCGCAGCTGCTTCGGCTGAGCAAAATCCACCAGCGACAGCTCCGTCCAGTTCCAAGCCAGGCTTGCGCTGGATGATTCTCTGCCTGACCATTCGCGCTGCCATGCCAGAACGAGGTCGGTACCTCTTGTTCGGGTGTCAAAGTCGTTGGAGTAGAATCGGATTTCGCGGATATTCTGCACGCCGCCCAGCAGATTTGCCTCATCCATGATTGCGACCATTTCGTCGGTCATCGGAATGTTGCCCGTCACCGCGATTCTGTCCTTGAAGGTGATGTTAAAGTAATCGAATGTCAGCGTTAGGTCTTCCGAGATCTCCATGATGGTGCCGAGCGAGACGTTGCGCGACTTCTCCTCTGTCAGTTGCTTACCACCCAGCCCCTGCGCAATGGGATGCGTTGATGGCAGCTGCCCCACCTCGATCAGTCCGGTTGTGGGCGAAAAGCCGGTCGTCTGAAACACATTCAGGTTCGCCTGCCCCGGCGTGGGTGCCCGAAAGCCGGTACTGATCGTACCGCGGAACGCAATTCGGTTCGTGGCCCGGAAAAGCCCGCCGAGCTTGCCGGTCAGCGTGCTGCCGAACTGCTCATAGAAGTTCTCATAGCGGGCCGCCGCATAGACGACCCACCGGGCCGAGAGGTCCGCCTCCAAATCCAGATAGAAGGCCACATTAGGGCGGCTCCATCGGCCTGCGAAGCTCGGATTGAGTCCCTGGTAGCCGTTTGACCCTACGCTGAACCCCTGATCTGAATATGGCCCGGCGTGGTAGGATTCAAGATTCCCCGCCCGACTTTCAAAAGTCTCATCGCGCCAGGTGAATCCCCAGGCAACGTTAAGCGGTGATGCCAGCGCACCTATTGGAATCGGATAGCTCATCGCCAACGATGCCTCCATCTCCTGCTGCATGTAGCCCCGGGGCTTGAACGAGGTCGGCGTGTTCGGGCCGTACGAGGCATTGATGGTGTCATAAATGAAGTAGTCCTGCACGCTGCGACCGATGTTCAGATTCACATCCCACTTCAGACCTGCATCCGGGCCGCCCTCAACACCAGCCACCATACTCCAGTCCGTCATGTCCGCGCCGAACTGCGGCGTGAATCCACCCGGAAACAGCTCATTGAACAGAAAGCAACGGCCGCGATAGTTGCCGACGAAGCCTTGCACCGCGGCGTTGTCCGCATCCAGCCCCGGCAGATCCTCAAGGTCCCGGCAGACGACTTCGTCGCTTGGGTCCAGATCAATGACCGCCCGCCGGGCGGATTCTCCTGTGCCGAACCTGAACACGCTCCCCCGCGCGGTCGCCGTCCCCGGCGCACGAAAATAAAATCCGTACTCCGCGGTACGTTGCGCGAACCCTCCGAAGGTATAGGCGCGCAGGGTATTGCCGATCAGCAGTCCGGCATTGGCAAACCCTGTCCACGAATCGCGCACTTCCGGGCTGCCCCATATGTGTGCAGGATTCTTCACCGGATAGCCTCTTGAGGCAAGGAGTGCCGCATCGGCGCGCTGCGCGCTGCGCCCGGTGGGCCCGACATCTCTGCCTTCCAGACTCAGGTTGAGATATCCATGTTCGGTCAGTGGCAATCCGACATTTGCAGCGAGATGGCCGTAGCGTCCGTCTCCGTGCGTGTACTGTCCCCCCTGCATCCTGACCACCAGACCGCGGACTGAATCCCGGAGTCGGAGATTCAGGACACCGGCGACCGCATCTGCGCCGTACTGGGCGGAGGCACCATCGCGCAGAATCTCGATCTGCTTGACCGCAATGCTCGGAATCGTGTTGAGGTCAGGGCCTTGCGCGCCCTTGTTGAGCGCGCTTCCGCTGAGCGCGATAGAGCTCGAGCGGTGCCGCCGTTTGCCGTTGATGAGGACAACGACATTGTCCGTCGGCAAACCGCGCATGGTGGCTGGACGAACAAGCGCTGCTTCGTCTCCACCGCTGTTGCCCACATTGTACGATGGCACATGTGTGCGCAGGATATCGTCCATGTCGGTGGTTGCCACATTGGCCAGGTCGGATGGCCCCAGCACATCCACCGGCACCACGGAATCCTTAACCATTCGCGGCAGTCTTCGGGTGCCCACGACGACCATTTCGTTGAGCCCCAGTACGCTTTCGCGCAACCGGACAATCAGCGGGGACGCATCCGGCGGAACATCGAGTGTCAGCGTCCGGTAGCCGACAAAGCGGAAAATCAGCGTCACGGATTCGGAAACCGGATTCAACTCAAATCTGCCATCAGCATTGGTAACAGTGCCTGTGTCGGTTCCCTGTATGGCCACCGTGACACCCGGCATCAGTTCGCCTGTGTTGGCATCGGTCACGATGCCAGTGATGGCGCGCTGCGCATTGGTCAAAGGACAGGCCAGGAGGGCAACGCTGAAAAGCAGAAGAATTCGCATCAAATTCATGAAATCATTGCGACCGGTAATGCCTCGTGCTGGCCTTCCATACGGCCCAACGGGCTCCAGGAATGCAGGCAGATCCGCCGGCTGTCCCAAGGCCATTCCCAAAAATATCCATGCGTCGTGTTCTCCTCAGCAGGTACCCAGACAAATCGCTGATCGTCCGTTGAATACTGTACACGGCAACGAGTCATCCGGTCTGGATCGTCCTGATTGCAAACAGAGTAGACTGGACGGCAGGTACGACTCAGGCAACCCCTGCAAGGTACGACTGCAACGGTTTGAAACAAATCCTGCACGGGAATGCTGACTTATAGGGCTGCTAACCTGCCGGGTTTCGCGTCCGGGAATTGCTGCCGGATACATGCTGCCAACAAGTGCGGATTCCATTTCGCTTGCCTTGATACACGTCTGTCACTGCAGTTGACCGGGCAGAGTCTGGAGTGCGGTCGACTGGCGGCAACGCATCGGGAAGGGACGCACGGTGTGCGGGCAACTGTGGCAGGCGGGACTGAGCGTTTGAGCGCTTGCTGGCTTGAAGCGGAGTTAACATGGCCATCTGCACCCAATGTCTTGTTCCAGCGTAAATCGAGCCGACACATGGACCGAGTCTGAATATGCCAGAAGTTCTTGAGCGGGCGGTTGGAATTACTCCTCGTCCGGATTTCAGTGATCTGGAAAAGAATCCCTGCACCGCAGAGGAAGTCGTGGCACTATTCATGCTGGCGAGAGCGCTCAACAGCGGCGGAAGGCGACTCACGCTGCTGGAAATCAATAAGCTTGTTTTCATCGCGCACGGCTGGATCCTGGGTGCCCTTGATCGACCGCTGATTGACAACAGGCTTGACCAGATTCAGGCCTGATCAATAGGCCCGGCAGTCGTCAACCTGCACTTTATGCTCAATAAACGGGGCTCCGAATCGTTGAATCTGTACGATTTCTATTCGTTGCTGTCCCGCACTTCCAATCCCTTGAATCGGATTCTCTTGCCGGGACCCGGGCAAGTGAGACCGATAGGCTTGACGCAACTTGACCAGAACTCTGAGGTGATGGAGGGCTTGAATTGGATTTTTGACACCTATACGCGGTATAGCGGCGGCCAGTTAATTACCCTTACGACCTAAGCAGATGGCCCATGGGCAAGGTGCTATCGGCCCGGTATCTTGGGACGCTGGGGACTGGTGCGCGGTGGGCCGTATATTCCAGACTACAATATCTGGGATTATTATCGGAGGAGGCTGGGCGGATAGCACCGAATACGCCGTGGGATCGGCCGGACACTGATCCCGCAGAGGTTCAGCCTTCAAGCCTTGTGGGCGGAGCAATTGGTTTCGCCAGCTTTGAATTCAACAAGTTCAGCACAGGGGTGAAATGGTTTGTCCGCTGGTCTTCGCTCGGAGTGGGGGTCATGTTTGGGCTCAATTACGGATCGGCTCAGCTGCGGCGCGCCGGGTGTCAGTGGTGGCCCCAATCCACGGCATTCTGCGAATGACGGCTCAGATCGCGGAAATTGATCCGACTGCTGTTGGTGCCGAAACAGATTGGCCACTCTTGGTCTTGGGTGGGATGGCTACTGTCATCATTCTGATTACCGCTTGTGCTATTGCAGGGCATATATTGTCGCGGAAAGAACGAAAGGGATCCACGATTCTTTCTGGAATTGCGGGGATCTTCATGGTCGCCCTTGCAATTGTGAGCGTTATAGTGCTGATCTGGATTTTGTAGCGTCAGGAGTTGAAGGTCCAGGCTGCGGGAATTGGACCTGGTAAATTGAGCGGCGAGGTACCGTTTTGACCATGTGCCCGGGTTAACTGCGGGCCAGATCGTTAACCCGGAGGCACCTGCCGAAGAGTTGACCTGCCGGAAGAGCACCATTAACTGCGGATAGAGGGACCAAAGTTCGTCCGCGGTTCACTGGCACGGCTCGGAATTAGCAATGGTCATCAAATTATGGCAATCCTGTCGGTTAGACTTTACCGGCCATAAAGGCACGGCTACCGATACTGCCCACACTGCGGCCGGCCTTGCCGCGGTTGGTCGCGCTGCTCAAAGAGTAGGTCGACCCGGGCAGTAATGCGATGGCCCGGCGGGAGTATGAACATCCCAATTTGTTGATGCGCGGGTACGGCGCACAGGCCCTGACGACCACATTGCTAAGGTGGTGAGAGCGGCTCGGGAACAAGGATTAGGGCGTACTCAAATGGGCATCCCTGTTGGGATCCTTTTCAAATCTGTCCAATAGTGATCTTGCAATCTTGAGGATGCTGGCTGATGAGTGATGACCTTCCACATACAGTGGTGTCCCCCTTAACTGCATGGGCGAAGTAAATGGAGAGCCGTTCCGGTGGATTGGCTCGGCATTTACCAAGAAGCGCCTGGATTTGGTGGTTGATTGTAACGGCAGATCAGCTTCTGAGAGAAGCCTGTCTGCATAAAGTTGTCCGACAATTTCAAAGAGAATTTCTTTCCAATAATTGAGGGATCGGACACTGCCATCCCAGAGACGCAGGGATGCCGGGCAAGGTTGCCCCGTCGGGCTGGGGAAGTTTCCAAGGCTTATCCATTCTGGGCCATTGGGTGGGTCAGGGGGCGGCTTGGGATCGGGATCCTTCGCCCGAACAACCTGGCCGGAGCGGATGTTGGGGCACCACAGACAGAGCAGACGAAGGGCGCTCTGATGGACCGGATCACTGCCGATGGACACATCCAGAATTATCTTGTCTGGCAAAGGTTTCTGTTCAAAGACTGAATACAGCTCCCATTGGTCTCCGTTGGACAGCCCAGCGTAGGCAATGCCTTCCATCATTGCGCAGGTGAGCATCTGCTCGCGGTGGTCGTTGGAGAGCGGGTCGCCCAGCTTCTTGGCCTCCAGTATGGCAGCGGGCTTTCCACGCGGTCCCAACAGAGCGTAATCCACATATTTCTTATTGATCTGGTATTCCGGTGTTACGCAGTCCAGATCGGATACATCCCAGCCAAGCACCCGCAGCAGCGGGTCAATCAGAGCCATGCGCGTGCGTGTTTCATTTTGGCTGAGGCTGGTGCCGTGCGTCTTGATACGGGCCTGCAATCGCTCAATGCAGGTCGTTAGGGGGTCCAAGATCATCTTCAAGCGGTTATCAATGGGGTGCAAATATACGGAAAACAAAAAGGGGGCGGGCCCCCACCCCTTGAAGCGGCAGTCCAACGGTCTACCAAAGACCCATTCCGCCGATACTGTGAGGTCAGTGACCGCGCAACAGATTTGGGTCAGTTTCGGCACTTGAATGGCATACCCACGGTTAGCGTGCATTTTGCCTGCGGAACACCTGCGGAGCGGCGATTTGTATGACTTGGGCATATCTCGGCCGGGCTCACCGAGGAGCCAGCTGGATCAGGGTTAATCTTGAAGAATCCGCTTTGCCGGCGGCGACCGTTGCACCAGGCCATCGGAGGCCCATTGTTCAATGCTGATCGTCAGCATGGCGGCATAGCCTCTCCAAATGATTTCATGACCCGCCGCCGGGCCCTGCGATCATTAGGCGCGGTTGCCCCGTTTTCAGATATGAGCGGTCGCGTATGCGGCCTTCACTGCCGCGCGCCACCTGGTGGAGCATGCGTCATCTACCCGGCAATCCCATCCAGACTCACGGTAACCTGTCCTCGGGGCAGAGATGCGTCCAAGCCGTGCGCATGATGCGCCGCATCGAGGCGGCTCCGCCGGCCAATCATATGCGGCCTGTAGACGCAGCTGAACAATTGCCCCGGCACTATCCAGTGCACCGCAATTGACCTGACAGCAGCTCGCGGTCGCAATATGCCTACCATGTACCTGGAGGTAAGTTGGTTTTGTGCGAGCCGGGCAGGCCTTAGCGTACTAACAGATCACGATCCCCGCGACAATGCACCCTCGTCAGAGCCGAATCCGACGCTGAGATGGCGAGGCTTACCGCCGCTTTCCAGGCTCGATTCAATCTGACGCTGAAAGTCTTCGTCGACCAGGTTGTATGTGTCAATCACTGCCTTTTTCACCCACTGCCAGAATCTCCGCGCTTTTCCGGGTTTGGCGATCGCCCTACCCACTGCCGGCTCAACGAGGTAACGAGCCATGGAAGGAATGGGCACATAGTGCCCTCCGTTCAAACGATCCGCCTGCACGCCCTGAGAAACCAGGGCCGAAAGGCAGTGCGATGCCGATGGCGTTGCCTCTCGCCCCCTAAAGCGCAGCACATCGATCAATTGATCGTGATCGAATTCCTGCCCCATCCCTGCACCTCCAATCAACATTCCGAGCAGTGTAAGCGCATCCTCGGGTCCCCCTGATGCGCGGAGCCCGTAATACTCCCGCTTATAGCGTTCCACTGCGTCGCGAACGGCCTCCAGGGCCTGCGTTGTGGGATTGGACCCATGCTCCGCAAGATAGTCACGCACTGCCGCCACGCAACTCATGATGTGTTGAGGGAAATTGTCCGATAGTTGGGCGAGGATTGTGGACCATGCACCCTTATGATCTGATTCGCAGTCTACCTCATCCAGCCATTGCATCAAAATCCGCCTGGTCGACTGATCACTAAGCTAACCTATATTCCAGACGCAGGCGAGTTCCAGCCGTGATGCCCCCCGCTTGCGCAGGCCCTCCCATGTGTTGCTGAGGCCTCCCAGCACAAGCACAACTCTGCGCCCCGTCCGACCATCAATTAAGTCGTTCAGCGCATCCCTCATCTCAAGTCCAGAGGCGTGATCCGAAGAATCCAGCAGGTGCTGCGCTTCATCCAAGATCAGCAGTAATCGCGTCTTTAAAGGCAGTCGGTCGCGGATGGCCCCAGTTACCGTCTGTGTCCCGGAAATCCGATGAGTGACACCTGTCTTAGCGAGAACCGCATCAGTGTTCAGATGTCTGTCAGTACTCTCTACATAGTCTCCACCCAATACCTGTGCCATACGCGCGGGGGATTCCAAGTCACGGGGCTTGAGATAAACAACCCGCCAGCCCGCATCATGGGTCTGTGCAGCTATATGCGCAAGCAGTGTCGTCTTTCCCGCACCTGGCGGGCCCTGAAAGAGGATCGCAGCTCCCGGTTCATTCAAGCGGGTCACACTGGTGAGCACATTCCCGACGAAACGTGTATGCGCGCCGCGACCGTGAAATATTTTTGTCTGTCCGCGATCCCTAAAGCGCCGCTCCTGAGTGAGCGTGCGCGCCGGGGCCATTCGTTCCGTATCCCGCATCATAGTCCTGCAATTTACACATCACGAATTACCGGCCTCCGACCGGTATCGTTTCGACACTCGGGTCTTTTGCACAATTCCGGAGCCAAACATTTCCGGCTCGTATTGACAGCACCGACATCCATGCGGCGAACAGCATCTTGATGGTCTCGGAAGCCGGGGCATCTGCACATGGAGGTTGCAGGGTTGCCGGGCCTGTGAAACAGGCAAAACCTTCAATTCATGAGTTCTGCAGGCTCCTAGGTGCAGACGCAGACCATCGGCATTTCCCGCCCTTGGTCTGCCATCACCCCACTCTATTTGGGGTAGACCCCATGCGGGTCGACATTCCGTTTGGTTACATGTGGCTGCCGTACTACTCTCGCCGCCTGCGCGAGCGTCCCGAAAACATCCTGTGCCTGCCGGGCAACCTGGTCCGCAGGTAGGTCGGTAACGGCCTGTCCAGCGCCGACGGGAACCACGCAGCAAAGGGCGGATCTGCCGGGTGCCCCTCGGGGAAGTCTACAGGCAATCAAGGGAAGGCAGGTCGCGGCTGCCTCCCCGGGCGGGCCCGTTCAAAAAGAAATTTCCGGAATACATGGCTTTTCTGTATTTTCTCGCTGTCTTTCCCCGCGCAGGCAATGCGAGTATCACAATGTTGAGAAGGCTCACGATCCTCTTGTATACCATAGGAGTCGGCCTACTGATATTTGTGGCTGAAAAGTGGATCCGTGCGCTCCAGCGCCCTGACGAGGTGCACCCGGTTGTCGCGGTTGACGAGCCATTTAACTTTGAGGCTCTTACAGATTCGGACGGGTTCACGCTGTACGGGTCGGCGACAGAACGAGCCCCCGGCGCGTTGCTGGCCATCTTTACGATGCCCGTGGACCCCTGCATTGACTGCTTGAATGAGGTCCACGCCTTTCGCGCCATGCTGCTTGAGCGCGGCCTGAGCGGGAGGGAAGTTCACCCTGAAATTGTGGTCGTTGGCAGCGACCCGTCCAAGGCCAAACATTTTGTAAAGACGACTGACCTTGAGCAGCCCATCTGGTACGGCTCTGATCCGGTCCATGATGCGCAGCTGCATTCATTCGGACGGACTTCTATCACGTATCAAATGCTCTTGGTTGACCCGGTAGACCGACGCATATTTTTCCGCGCCCGGCTGACCCTGGGCCAGGGATCTCCACCTGAGGTACGGGAGGATGTTCTCTGGGAAGCGGATAGGGCCTTTGCGGCTTATTCCAATTAATCCTGGTAAT
>JAPPNA010000178.1 GCA_028873925.1 Bacteroidota bacterium
AAACCAGCGAACGCACCCCTCCTATACCAAACCGGAGTTACTGGCCTCTGCGCCCAATCAACTTTGGTCTTGGGATATCACCACGCTTAAAGGCCCCAGCAAGGGCATATACTTTAAGTTGTATGTGATCCTGGATGTCTTCAGCCGTTATGTCGTGGGCTGGACGATCGCCCCGTTTGAATCGGCCGCGGTGGCCAAGGATCTCATTACCACCACGATTGCGCGTCAAAATGTGCGTGAGCATCAACTGACGATTCATTCGGACCGCGGCTCGGTCATGGTGAGCAAGACCTATGTGCAGCTGCTGGGTGACTTGGGCGTGGTTGGCTCGTACAATCGTCCCTATCGTTCCAATGATAACCCGTATTTGGAGTCGCACTTCCGGACGATGAAGTATCACCGGACTTATCTGTCCCGATTCGGATCACTGGAGGATGCCCAAACCTGGGCCCGGGAGTACTTTGAGTGGAACAACAATGAGTTCTACCATTCCGAAATCGCGCTGATGCACCCGGCTACGGCAGCAAAGCGGATCAGGTGTGGCAGGTTCGGCAGCGCGTCATGGATGCCGCGTACGCCCGTGACCCCGATCAATTCAGAGGTGGTGTCCCGCAGGTCCCAAAGCCCCGCCGCCGGGCGTGGATCAATAAACCCAAAAACGCCGCCAATCTGAGTGCGGAACATTCCGAAAACAAGGACGTTATAAGGTAATCAAGACCCGTCAAAATGACCTCACCCCGACACACTGCAGCTGACCTCAAAGTGTCTCATTTTAGCCGGCGCAGCTCGATTCATGAAGATCAATAAGTTGGACTTGAAAAATATCCGATGCTTCCGGGAGTTAACCTTGGAGCTGAATGGGGAATCTGCGGTTCTGGTGGGCGACAACGGGGATGGCAAGTCCACCGTGCTTCGCAGCTTGGCCATGGGCTTGGTGGACAGTTCCAGTGCGTCAGCCTTGCATCGGGAATTGTATGGGGAGACAGTGCGCAGGAGGAGTAACCACGGGCGAATCAGGGTTGATTTGGAGAGTGGTGGAAAGATTTACCGCACCGAAACGAAGATTACGCCCATCCGGGACAGATTTGAGCGCGTAGATCAGAAGGTGTTCGAGATCAATCGCGGTGAACCCGCCGATTGTGACGAGTCAGCTTTCCCTTGGGAGAAAATTTTCGCGACCGGATACGGAGCTGGAATTCGTGTACACGGCACGGAAGACTATGACTATTACCTGGCCGCAGATGCCTTGTACCCTCTCTTCGTGTACGATAAGCGATTGCAGAATCCTGAATTAGTCTTGCGGAGACTAATTTCATCAGCTGATGGGAAGAACTACCCGGCAGAGCCGCTCACTAAGCTCACTAGCCTGTTGACTCAGCTGCTTCAGTTCAAGCTAAGGGACAAAATTGACTTGACGCGGACGGCAATTGCGATCACGACCGATCGTGGTGAAACCCCATTGACCTCTGCCGGTGATGGGTACCATTCAATGGTAACATGGGTGCTGGACCTGCTTTCCTGGTGGTTTCTGAACGCCTCTGATGGACTCACCAGCGTCAATGGGATTGTGCTCATTGATGAAATTGAACAGCACCTTCATCCGCGTTGGCAGCGCAACATCGTTAGACTCTTGACCAGAAGCTTCAAGGATGTGCAATTCGTGATATCTACCCATTCGCCGCTGGTAGCGTCAGGCTGCGAGGGGATTCCGGTTCACCGGCTAAATGATCAGGAGCACCAGGTAGTCAGGCCATTCGGCTGGCGGGCGGAGGATGTTTACGAAATGATGGGGATGGCTTCTTCAAGGGCGGAGGAATTCGTCGTACTTCTGGAAAAGTTTCAGGAACTGGATGAGAAGCGACTGCGGAACGGTGGGCTAACCGGCGCAGATAAGAGTACCTTTGAGGATCTGTACAGTCGGCTTGAGGGGATGCCCGGCGCGGATCCTGTCCGATTGGTCAATACGCTAGAAAACATCGCCCGGTATGCGCGCAATGCTTCAACTGAAAACGTCTAAATGCGCAATGTGCTCCGTCCGGCCAAGCCGGAATCGCTTGTACGAGGTGCTGCCCAGTGGAAGGCTGACTTGTTGCGGGCCATCAAAGCTGAAGAACTTGACGGGAGTGATGACAATAAGCGTCGGACGAAAAAATGCCGCAAGCGTTACAATCAACCCGATCTTCGGCAGGCCTTGGAGGAAATGTACGGCCACCTGTGCTGTTACTGCGAGTCCTCGGTTGGCGAGTCCTCCTACAGTCACATAGAACATAGGAAGCCAAAGAGCGTGTATCCGCGATTGACTTTTGAGTGGGACAATCTGCACTTAGCCTGCCAGATCTGCAATACCAGCAAGGGTGCAAGATGGGACGAGCAGTACCCGATTCTGGATTGCGTTAAGGATCCAATCAAGGAACATCTGAGCTATAGGTTCGGGTGCCTTGGACCCTTCAGATGGCACCACAGCCGCCGAGGCAAGACAACCATAGATCACGCCGGATTAAATAGACCAGCCCTGTTGGAGCAGCGGAAGAGAGTGGCTGACAGGGTTGAGTGTATCAGGGAGATTATCAGGACCACCACAGACTCGGCTACACGTGAAGAGCTTCGCTCTCTGCTTCGGCGCGAGACTTCAGGTAGGTATGGAAGCCTTGTTGAATGGCAGTTGAACAGGGATTCTGATGCCTGATACTTCATTACGCGAGCGAGACAGGGCGAACAGCAGAAATGCAAAGGATCTGCCTTGTGGGACCGAAGTGGTCTTGGATCTCCATAACTGCGACGCGAGCCTCTTTACCCGGACGAGCTTGGAAGAGTTCTTCGGTGAGCTCTGTGACTTGATTGACATGGAGCGCTGTGAGCTCCATTTCTGGGATGATGTGGGCGTACCCCTGGCGGATCAGCAGACTGATCCGCGAACCAAGGGTACCAGTGCTGTCCAGTTCATCCTCACCAGCACCATCG
>JAPPNA010000021.1 GCA_028873925.1 Bacteroidota bacterium
AAGCGCGAGTATTGTGCGCAGCGGCATAAATGCGTTGAACCCCGTGGTTAGCAGCCGGAACCTTGGCCGGAAGTCGCTCAGTTCCTTGCGCGGGAGGATGATTTCCGCTTTCTTCGGCGGGTGGATCGTTGGGTGAGTGCGGCATCAATGGGGGCGCGCATTTGGCCGTACAGCTTAAGGAGGCACTCAATCCGGTCTCGCTCCGAGTCAAATCCTTTACGCCGATACAGCCGGTCCACGGCCCGGTCAAGCTGCTGGTGTGCCCGCAGCAGCTGCGGAGGCATCAGGTCCGGATCATAGAGCTGCGAGAGTGTGGAATCCGGAAACATAGCCCGAGCCTCCAGGACTGTCTGTGCATGTTGGGTCAGATCCACCAGGCACTCGGGGTATCCGGGCGGGGTGGGGAAGGTGTTGTAGACTATCCCAACGGAATACAAGTATCGGCTCTCCAATCGTCCCGCCACCTGGCGCATCCACGCCATATGCATGGCAGAGGTGAGAAGCCCAAAGTCTTCAGTGGGCGCATCAGTGAGCACCTTTACACGATTGCTTGGGATTGTGGGCGGCTCAAGCCATCCAATCGGAACATACTTTCGACGCTCGGAGCTTACCTCCGGTATAACCAGGAAGGGCCGCGTGGGGAGAACATTGACTTGGAAAAGCGTAGGTGTGTGAGCCAGTTTCAGAGTTGACACGCGTTTGCTTCGCTGGCGAAACTCCCTAACGGCCTTGATGCGTTCCCGAACCATGGGCAACTGCGCAAGTGCAGCCGGTGAGGCCTCGTGCAGGGCTAAGATCCATCGCTCGCCACCCTGCAGGAATTCACGGGCTCCAACAAGCGGGCGCATAAAATCGGTGGCTCCGGGCTCGTCTTTTAGGAAAGTATCTCGGTCACGCCGATTGAAAATGTAATGGCCTCCGTCAATGGGCTGAGAGCCAATGATCAGTTGCTTCATCCCGTTGATGGGTCGGCGCTCCTCCCTTACGACCAGGTGCGGGTCACCCAGCCCCTGGCCATCTATCAGGTACGGTGAGAGCGCCGAATGGCGGCTTTCTGCAGGCTCGCCATTGATGTCGCTGTAGCTGAAAAGGAGTTTCTCAGGCCGCGCGGACTCGCGGCGGTCCAAGCCCAGAATTACCACGTGCACATGAGCCTTGCCGCGCGCGTCGGAGCCCCAGGCAAAAGTCCGATGGGCAAAGGCAATCTCCAGATTGCACCGATTGAACAGAATGGGCCAGAGCTGGGCCACCTGTTGACCCTGGGAGATGGAATTCGTGGCGACAAAGCCGATTCGCCCCTTTCCGTTCCGGAGGTATTCCCCTGCCTTGATAAACCATGCGGCCACATAATCCAAAGTGCCCCCGGAACCGCCCAACTGAGCAATGCGGCGCACCTGGGCCCGCTGGGCCTTGCTCTGCATCTTGGCACCCACAAAGGGCGGATTGCCAAATACATACGAACACTCTTCTGGGGGCAACACGGTGGACCAGTCCAGCTCCAGCGCGTCCCCATGGTGAATATGCGGCGATTTCTCAATGGGTATCCTCAGGAATGCCTGGCCGAACTCGTGACTCAGCTGCCTATTCATGATGTGGTCCATCATCCACAAGGCGGATTCGGCAATGCGGACGGGGAATTCGCTGATCTCCATGCCGTAGAACTGATCGACATTCAGTCGTGACAGCAGCGCCACATCAATGATCTGCTGCCGGTCTGGATAGAGGGCCTTCAACACATCGATTTCCAGGAGCCTGAGTTCGCGGTAGGCAATGATCAAAAAGTTGCCGCAACCGCACGCGGGATCGAAAAACGTCAGTGCGCCCAGACGCTCGTGAAATCGCCTCAGCTCCGCATTGCGACGGCTGTCCTTGCGGGCCGACAGGCGCTTCAGCTCAGCCCGCAGATCATCCAGGAACAACGGCTCGATCACTTTGAGAATATTCTTCTCGGTAGTGTAGTGCGCCCCCTGCGCCCGGCGCTCTTCAGGGTCCATGACCGACTGAAACAGGGCACCGAATATCGCAGGCGAAATGCTGGACCAGTCAAAACGGCTGGCGCTCAGCAGAGATGCCCGCATGGAGGCATCGAACGACGGAATCAGAAGCGGCTCTTCAAACAGGCGGCCGTTGACATAGGGAAATTGGGCCAGATCCTCATCCAGTGTGTGCTGCCGCAGATCTTCCGGGGTGTTGAGCACCTGGAACAGCTGCATCAGCTTCGGGCCCAGATCGGCCCCGTCCTGGGAGGTGCGTTCCTCCAGGAAGTCCAGGAAAATATCACGCGGCTCAAATATCCCGGTGTCATCGGCGAACAGGCAGAACACGGTGCGGACCAGAAACAGCTCCAGCGCATGGCCCGTGTAGCCAGCGGCGAACATGGCATCGTGAAGCGTTCCGACAAGCTCCGCGGCGGCAATGTTGGCCGGGTCCTGATCCCGAAACGTACGCTGCTCAATGCCCAGAATGAAACCGAACGCCTCAACATGTTCAGGCAGCTGCGACAGCCTGAATGTCAGGGTCTGCCGTTCGCTGAGGTCATGCAGCGCGAACGTCTGGAAATCGCTGACCAGAATATAACGGGGCCGCTGGTGCTCGCGCAGCGCGTCAAAGTACTCTCCGGCCTGGTCAAAGGCATCCTCCAGACTGCGCCCGGCACTCTTTTGCTCAACCAGCAGCACACCGGGCCAGAACAGATCTATGAACCCGCTCCGGTTGTCCAGTTTGGTTACATGCTGCTCGTAGCGGGCTACGGAACGCCGGCGGACCCCAAAGATCTGGAAGAACGCGTTGTAGAAGCTCTGCGTCTCGCCTTTTTCGTAGGACGCGTCGCTCCAATCTTTGGCGAAGCCGGCAGCCCGCGTCCGAATCTCATTCCAGGACAGTCGCATCGCGTGCTACGGGCATCAGACTGAAAAGGGGGCCTCGGGCTGGCATGTTCATCAGGAACAGG
>JAPPNA010000039.1 GCA_028873925.1 Bacteroidota bacterium
AGGTGGCGGTGGCGGTCACGGCGCTGGCCGGGCCGGTGTTGAGGCCGTCGGTCGCCGAATTGTCGACCACGGTCACGACCACATTGGAGCCGTTGGTCGGTGTCACCGCCAGCGTGTAGGATGTTGCGCTCACGGCAGTGAAGGTCCCTTTGGTGCCGCCAAATAATAAGAAGACACCGCCGGTATCAAAGCCGGTCACGGCCTCCGAAAAGGTGAAGGTGGCGGTAAACTGGGTCGTAGAATTGATCTTCGCGGGAACTCCGGTGATCTCTACGGTCGGGCGGGTCGCGTCCCAAGTGGCCGTCATTGAAACCGCGCTGGCGGGGCCGGTGTTGCTATCGCCATCGGTCGCCACGTCCGCGGCCACGGTCACGACGACATCCGCGGAGCCCGTTGGGGTCACGTCAAGCGTATAGGTCGTCGCGTTCTTCGCGGTGAAGGTCCCCTCGGTGCCGCCGGTGATGGTGATGTCGGTGGCGGCGAACCCGGTCACGGCCTCCGAAAAGACGAACTCCGCGGTGAAGGCGGTCACAGAGTTGATCTTGGGCGGTACATCGTTGATCGTCAGGGCCGGGGCGGTCGCGTCCCAGATGGCCGTGGCAGTCACGTCCGAGGCCGGGCCGGTATCACCATCAACATCGGCCGCCGCGTCCGCGGCCACCGTTACGACGACATCCTTGGAGCCCTCGGGGGTAACCGCCAGCGTGTAGGTGGTCCCGGAGCCACTGAAGGTCCCCTTGGTGCCGCCGGATACGGTCACATCGTTGGTCTCAAAGCCGGTCACCGCCTCTGAAAAGGTAAACGTCACACTGAGCGGGGTCACTGAGTTGATCCTAGCGGGCAGCCCGCCGATCGTCAGGGCCGGAGCATCAAAGTCGAAGAGAGCATGGGCCGAAACTGCCGAGGAAGGACCCGTATCACCGCATCCGACTGTAACCGTGTTGGGATTCACGATAACGGTCACACCAGAGCTCACATTGATCACCAGCCTGTAGGTCGTCGCGTTGATCGCGGTGAAGGTCCCCTTAGTACCGCCAAGTACGGTCACATCCCCCGCTTCAAACCCCGTCACGGGCTCCGAAAAGGCGAAAGTGGCGGTGATGGGCGTGGCGGAGTTGATCCTGGCCGGCACGCCGGTGATCGTAACCACGAGCTCCTTGTCATCATTCACTTTCACGGACCGAGTGGTAACTCCGTATTCGTCCTCGCCAATCCGCAATTGGTACGTCAAAGAAACATTTTCGTCGCAGATATCATCGTCCTCATCCGCGGAAATCGTCACCGTCTGCGGCACCGACCAGTTTGAAGTCGTAAACGTTAGGCTCGTCATGTCCAGCTCCACATCCGTTCCCTGCCAGCCGGTGATGCCCACCATCGCCGGGGTCGGAGGCGGTCCTGACACGGACACCGTGTGCACCGTACTCCCCCCCTCCGAGACTGTGTTGTCGCCCCCTGCCATCACCCCGAAGAATTGAGCATAGTTGTAAATCGATACCTCAAGGCTGGCTGTTTCTCCTTCGTAGTCTCCCCCGGTCGCGGTATGCACCAGCGTTTCCGTTTTCCACTCATCATTGCTATTGACATCCGCAGCCATCACCATCACCATCTGCGGCACCGACCAGTTTGAAATCGTGAACGTCAGGTCCGTCTCGTCCAGCGTCAGGTCCGTTCCGGCCGAGCTTGTGATTGTCACCGTGATCCTCGCGGAAGGCTGCGTCGCCAAATGCACCGTGTAAGTCGCCTCGCCTGTCTCGGCTATCCGTAGGGATGTCGTCGACAGCACTATCTCCGAGCTTTGAGCCGCTGCAGAGGATGCCAGAACAGCTGCCAGCAGGATCAGCGAACAACACGACAGCAATTCCCTGCGCAAGCCGCGGAATCCGCGCTTCAGCGGGAAATCCACGGACCATTGAAAAAGGCGGATTTGGGCGTTCATCGCTTTGTAAAGTCCCGTGCTTTCTACGAAAAGCGTGCGGTGATGTGCATCTCGATCGGATAACGGGTTTTCGGAAATTTACTGCAAGGCCTGAAGACTCACGGCCCGTATGACATGGGAAGTTCCAGATGTGCGGCAAAGGAGGTTTGCCCGGTGGTGGAACAGTGTGAAGCGAGGACGCAAACAGCAGCGGCACCCTGTGCCGCGCTGCGTATTCCACCATTTCCGTTTATCGCCTCCTCCTTCGCGGCGTGAGCAGGGAGAGAGGTACGGGTTCATGTCGCAGCATTGATGGGTCGTCGCTGACAGATTGGCCGCCTCGCAGCATCACGGATTCGTCAGAATGAGTCATACGCGACATCTGGATGATAGCTCCGCATGTATGATCACAGTGGACAGTTGCAAGAAAGCGCAGCCAAACGGACCCGGTATGGTTCGTCCGAAGGCGGCTTGCATACCACTCCGGCGGTCTTCCCTGCATGGATGCCCCGCCCAGAGGGGCTTGGCACGCTCTGAGAGAGCCAAATAGGTGTCTTCAGTGAGGAGTCCGAGCTTTGCTGGCCGCATTCAGACCAGTTGTGCTGAAGAATTATCCTTCCTGTCTCTTGGGCGGACGATCCTGGATTGCGGTGACGCTGCTCCGTGATTATGACGGATGCCAGCCGATTAGCGCGCTCACAAACTGCTCTTGAGGGCCAGACCAAATGGCAGGGTAACCTCCTACTGATTTGTCGCCGGGCGGGGAGAGATGGCTCGTTGCCGAGTCGGATCGCGAAAATTGCCGATGTGTTTTTTCGCATTACCGGACCGTTTAAGATTCGGGGGCGGTGTCCCATTTTTGGGGGGGGGGGGGGGGGGGGGGGAAAACGGGGGGGGTTTTTTTATTTTAAAAAGTGTTGTTTGTTAAAAAATATGACAAAAAAAGCTGGGTGAACTTTCCGGCGCCCAGG
>JAPPNA010000034.1 GCA_028873925.1 Bacteroidota bacterium
CTGCCTATTTACCCCCAAAAATGGGCCGAAAATGCCGAAAAATGTCAAAGATGGGCTAAGGCATACGTTTGATTCGTACACCCCCTTGTGTACGGGGTTCCGCCCAATGACACTGGAGCATCTCGAAAGAGCTTCCCCTGACTGTCGATTTTCCCGAATATTCACCTCATTGCGTGGTCCGATCGGTATATTGCCTGGTATACTCTGCGTCCGGCGGCTATTGGCTGGGGACCATGAACACCTTAAATCAGATGTGATAATGCGCCTTATTGGAACGGTACTCCTTATTTGCATGCTCGGGCTGGCATCGTGTGACTCTACAGACAGCATGGAGGAAAAACGGGAAATTGAGATCGGAGCCGTGCTGCCGCTGACAGGCACCCTGACCCGAACTGGATCCGAAATGAGACAGGCTTTGGAAATGGCCCGCGACCTGGCCAATGAGGCCGAAATGCTTCCCGGTCACACAATTAAACTGATGATCGAAGACGATGGGAGCACCGTGGATGGAGCCGAGGCCGCGTTTCGGGGATTGATGGAAGACGGACGAATCGCCGCAATACTGGGTCCGTACACTTCGTCGGCCACCGCTCGCATCATCCCGCTGATTGATGAGGCAGGTGTTGTGACGGTAGGGCCATCCTCTGCCGCGCAAGGCCTTAGCGCCATGAGCAGCTATCTGTTCAGAACGACACTTAATGTGAATTATCTGGTTCCAGAGGGCGTTCGCGCCACACACGAACGCTTGGGGTATCAGTCGGTAGCCCTGATCACCAATGACTCAGACACCTTCTCCAAGAGTGCCCGAGACAGGATCAAGGAGGAAGTGGGCAAACTAAGCGGGGTCACAATCGTCATTGAGGAGATCTTTACGCGAACCCCCGGCTCTGGATCGCCGGATATTTCGAATCAGTTGAGAGCCATCATGAGTGCCACGCCGCGGCCGGATGCGATATTCTTCAGCGGACTGTCCCCGGACCGGCAGAATGTGGTTCAGACCGCCCGCTCAGTCGGCATTGCGGATATTCCCTTGATGACCACGCTGATGAGTGTGGATGACATCAGGCAGATTAATGCGGAAATGCCCGGTGCTGCCGAGGGCGTGATCTCATTCACGGTGTGGGCATCCGTCAGTACGCATCCGGCCAGCGTTGAATTTGTGAAGGGATACGAGGAACGGTATCAGGTCACCCCGGGCGATTTTGCGGCCCGTGCGTACGCTGCCGCGGATGTGCTTTTTCAGGCCATGGCGGAAGCCTTGCCGGACCGCCGTGCAGATGCCATCAGGGATACCTTAGCCAGTCTTGAGGATATTGATACGATATACGGGTCCTTATCCTTTGACGAAGATGGTGATGCAGTGTACTCGCCATCCGTTGTGCAGGCAAAAGGTGACGAGTTTGTGCTGTTTGAGTAGGCTGGCCGCGCCGTTTGGGGGATTTCGCTCCGTCTGCCCGCGATTCCGGTTGGATCTGGCGGATTCATCCCAATTGATTCAGAAGATGGCTACGCTGCCGTTGGGTGAACTGATGCGGCATGTTGCATGGGGTGAGTCAGCAGGCACGCCGGCATGATGATACCCCGCCGATCGGCCCTTCGGTCAGCCGGGCGGTTTCGGCAATGCCGTGCACACCGGATCAATTGTGTACTTTCCTATCGGGGATTCCCCGCGCAACCTGACCGGTCCCCTATGAACATCCCGGGCGTTGTGATCCGGATTCTCAAATTCCACGAGTGAATATGTCAGCTGCCGCGCCGAGAGTTGTTGACCTCTTCGCCGGGGCAGGACTGCTGTCGTACGCCTTCCGGGAAGAAGGTTGTCAGATCACTCAGGCCGTTGAGATGGACAGGTGCGCTGCGCAGTCTTGTGCAGTTAACCTGGGGGAAGTGGTTTGCCCGGTTGATGTTCGCCATACGGCCCCGGTCAATTCGTGCGGTGTCGTTGTGGCTGGCCCGCCCTGCCAAGGGTTCTCAACGCTGGGGAAGCGTAATCCGTCCGACAGGCGCAACGGGCTGAGTCTGGAGTTGATCCGGTGGGTGGATGCCGCAACACCTGCGGCAGTGGTCGTTGAGAATGTGGCTCCATTTCTTGACTCTGCGGCCTGCAGTACCCTTACTCAGCAGCTCCGGGCGCGGTTCACTGTGCATTCAGAGGTGCTGAGTACTGTGGATTTTGGTGTACACCAGCGGAGGCGGCGCGCATTCCTTGTGGCTGCGCAAAGCGCCCGGGCATTTATGCCTGGGCAGGTAGATTCCGGCTGCAGGAAGCCGAGAGAGGCATGGCGGCATCTGCCGGTACGGCCCGACGGGCATAATCTGCATATTGCCCCTGTACCGAGCCCATTGGCGTTAAGCCAGATGCGACAATTCCTGCCGCCCGTGCGATGAGCAGCAGATAAGGATCCCGGTACCGAGCCCATTGGCGTTAAGCCAGATGCGACTGTTGCCTCCCGGGGGTGATAAGCGGGACATTTTGCGCCAAGCCCCTGAATTGGCACCTCCGTCCTGGATAACATGTTCAGATGCGGTAACCGATGTATGGGGCCGGATCCGATGGGAAGGCCCCGCCAATACCCTGCGGACTTGTTTCCAGGATCCCTCTAAGGGGCGCTACATTCATCTGGACCAGAATCGTGTCATAACAATTCGCGAGGGTGCCAGGCTGCAGACGATCCCGGATGATTGGCAGTTCATGGGTTCCCGAACCCGCGTGGCTGCACAGATCGGCAATGGCGTTCCACCGCTGCTGGGACGCGCGGTAGCGCGCGTTGTTCGGGATCTACTCTAGGTTGGCCATCTCTACCTGCCGGTAGATTGCAATGAGCTCTTTATGCGCGTGTTCAGCCTGGTCAAGGACCTCAGTGAGGTCTCTAACCTTCCAAATTGTCGATTCCCGTGAATCCTCAATCTCCCAATCAAGCTTTTGTACGCCCTCCGATTTTGAGCCGGAATTTCGCAATCCAATGAGCAGGACGCGCACCTCAACATGGCTTTGACCGTGCTGCCGAAGAAACCCTACCGCCTTCCTCCGGTAGTCTTTAAGCTGGAGGAGGTCATCCAGAATCAGTGGCTTATTGGCTGCCTTAAGCTCAACAATTGTCAGTTCATTTCCCGCCGAAGTGCCGACCAGAAAGACGAGATCTGCTCAATCCCGGTCAGGATCAGCGGCAAATTCCCTAGTCTTCAGGTGCTTCGCCAAGCGCTGGTAAGTCGTGTTAACCCATTGGTTTGCAGTCACCAGTTGGGTAAACACCGGATTGATCAGCCACGGTGCTCTTTCAAATAACTGCTGAAGTTCACTCTTCCGCTTCTGCTGACGGAAGTCAACATCCTCCACGATCTTCTTGAGTGCTTCAATGGCATCAATCCTACCTTCGGCGAAGCGCGACAATTCGCCAGTTTCGCGGATTGCTAAGTCAAAGGACAGTCTTGCTTAAGAAATTAAAGCCGGGTAGATCTTTGCTGGCCATTGCAGCCAGATCTTCCAAGACAGTACCCTGACCAAGTTCTCCAACCAGGATTTCCAAATTTCGCTGATACTCACTATCCTCTACCCCTTCCGGAAACATACTGGCGAGCGTTCCGGCCAGCTTTTGCGCGGTCTTCAACCGCCTTCTGGGGAGGAGGCCCGGTTGATTGTCTCCTGTGTGAATGGATCTTCACGCACCGATTTAACCGCCGTTAGATCCCGGAGTCGCTGATAGGCCACTACGGCCTCCTTCACCTGATTGCTCAGGAATTTGCGGAGCCCCTGCAGGAAATATGTATCCCAGCGAAGGGAGCGTCGGTCGGTCGCTATGTACTCGGTATCTTCCTGATCAATAAAATCCGCAACCGCGATGGCATCAATATAATCGGTCAATCTGAATCCGTGCATGCCCGTCGGCATATCAAGCAGATCCGATGCGGATGCCAATCAACCGGAAGCATAAATCCGCACGCCACGCTGCCGCGCCGGGAGGCTTTTCCTGGTAAATCGGATACGATAATTGATTTTCCGACGCTGGCTTCCAGCATCAATCTCATGCCTGTACAGACCTCCTGCACGTTCGCCGGGATGAGTCCATTCAAAGGCATAGACGGCTTCGGCTTGAGCTAACGCGGTACCGTTGATGCTGATCTGGAAATCCTCAGCACCCACAAATCGGAAATGCTTAGCCAGTTCTGATTCAATGGTGCGCCGCCTGGATTTAACGGGCTCAAACACCAGTCGGCTGAGCGCAATTTCCGTCCCGGCGGGAGGAAGATCAGTCTCAATAGTCTCAGTGGGAACAGGAATTCGTCCTTTGTCCGGACATTGTACCAACTCATCAAAATCAAGTACCACGCGCGTGGTATAGTTGTCCTCTGATCTGCGTGAGGTGATCGTAACCCGCTTAGCTACGCCAAACCCGGCCAATTTGCCAAGCCCTTTCCGCCCCATGAGGATTCGCCCGCCTGGAGAGCGAACCGAACAGAACTTATCACGGCACCGAAGGCCAGCAATCAGAAATCGGTCCTGAATATCGGCGCGCGACATTCTGTGGCCATTATCTACGATCTTGAGCATCAGCTCCTCAGGCAGCTCACGGTCTTCGATCCGTCCGTTTCGGCCATCGTGGCTGCTGCGCAGCTCATTACGCGCTCGCCGAATCGCCTCAAAATCAATTTGAACATCAACATTGGGAGCGTCCGCATCATGAGCATTGGCCACAAACTCCACAATGACGCGCGGCAGCGAAGTGTACAGGTTAATGCTAAGATCCTGCACGATGTGTGGAGCGACAATCAAATGAAGATCGTCTTGAGACATTGCGGCTTTGGCCAATGGTTTTGCTCAAAATACGATGACTTCGGGCGAAAGATGTTACGATTTGTACAAGAATTTGGGCGGCTGATGAAGGTAAGTTAGGATTGTGCTGTCGGGATCTTCCGTCCAAGTGGTCTGTAAGGACATCGCGAGCGAACGGGTCCGCCAAGTGCGTGTACGGCTATTTGGGCCGTGATGCAGTTGGGCATGCTGCCGCACGGCTCGGGCATAATCCCCCCGCCGTTTCAGTGTATCGGAGCGGACCCGCCAGGTGCTGTCCCCACAGTGAGAAACCAACTGACCCCATGTGCCGTGGCACTATGCGTGCCCCTTGCAGCAGCTGCACAGACGGACCTGCTCACTCCGATTTAACCCGTCCCGGCTTCAGAGCGCCAAGAGAGCGCCAGTGAGCGAGTGGGGGCCGCTGGTGATTCGCGCGTCGCCACTTTGTCATTTAACAGGATCATCCGGAATCAGCGCCGTTGCGTGCTCAAGTGGCTGCCACGATTATCACTGTCGGGTCTGGGCAGCTGCCTCTCTATTTACAGGAACAAATCTGTCCATCCGATCATACGACCCCTTAAGCTCAGTGAGGCTGTTGGGGCGGCCGAGCGCCTTGGTTCAACAAATCCGCCCTTACCTGATCACCAATGAAGTTGCCGGTGAGATCCCAATCGTGGGCGCGGCAATCCATCCACCTGGGTTTGACGAGATACCGGAAGAGCCGCTATTTTGGGAGCAATAAGAAAGGACGAATCACCGATCCCGGATCAACTGCGCCGCCCCTGCTACACGGCGGCTGAAGCAGGCCGTTTGGTGGGTCTCACAGGGGGGCGAGTTCGCCGCTGGCTTAGGGGATATCAATACGCCTATGGAGAGTCCGTGCGTGATCAGCCGCCCGTGGTGAAAGGGGCTGGATGGTACTATGCGTCGTTTCTAGATCTCGTGGACTTGCTTTTCGTGAAGCGGTTTCTGGATCACGGCCTTTCGCTACAGAAGGTCCGCCGGGCACTTGACGAGGCCCGCAGAGTTCTGGGTACAGAGCACTTCGCGCGGGAGACCTTCTTTACCGATGGCAGCGACGTTTTTCTTCAACTCCAGGAGGCAGGCTTGAAAGACAGTGGAGATGCGATCCTTGAGCTATTGTCAGGAGGCCAATGGGTGATCGCGCCCGTTATTCGGGAGCTGGCACAGCAGATTGACTTCCAGTCGCCGGAGGGGTTGGCCAGCCGATGGTACCCGCTGGGTCGGAGCAAGCCGGTGGTGCTGGATCCCAAGTTGTCCTTCGGTGCACCCTCAATCGTTCACCGCGGTGTCAAGACAGTTAACGTTGACGACCTTTTCATCGCCGAGCACAATAGCTTTGAAGCTGTTCGTGCCTGGTGGCATCTGACCGATGCCGAGATTCAGGCGGCAGTGGATTTCGAGCATCAGTTGAGGGCATGAAGTTTTTAATTGATAACAATCTGAGCCCGCAGCTTGCTGCAGGAATGAAGGCATTCGGCGAAGATGTTGTTCACTTAACAGACATCTTCCCGCAGGATGTGGAAGACACCTTGCTCCTGGCTCGTGTCGGCTCCGAGAGATGGTGTCTGGTGACACGCGACAGGAAGATCCGCTACCGGCCGGCCGAATGGATGGCGATCAGGGAGCACTCCGTGGGTGCGTTTTTCATGGGCGGGAAAAATCTCAAGCGATGGCAGCTCATTCAGCAAATCGTCCGAAACTGGCCAAGGATGAAAGAACTTGCCGCCAAGACGACGCGGCCATTCGCGTTTCGGGTACCGCCAAAAGGCTCAAAGATCGCACCGATTTCTCTCGGCAACTGATCCTCCAGAACCAACTGGACAAGGCCTCAAACGCCACATTTGCGAGGTTCTCGCTGGCGACTGCTGTGATCACCGCTCCAGCCACACAGTCGGCCGGCCAAGCCCTTGCGCTGACCGGGCCATAGGCAAACCGCACGACTGTAGTCGTTAATGCTGCGTTGACCTCGTCCAACTCGGTCCTCTGCCTTGACGAGGGCTGCCCGATCCGGTGCAAATTCCTCACCTGCTCCAATTGGAAATCGCTATGCGCGGCACCATCAATGTTTTGCTCGATGGCATCAGACATGGCACTTACGACCCTGCCCTCTTCTGTGCATGCCCTCCGCCCGTGACGAGGCTGCACAACGACGCTTCTGTCAGGACCCATTGAGCGCCAGGTACGCTGCTGCCAGGATGGTACGCGGCGCTCGGAAGACATCGGCTGATTCATCTACGGACATCCGGTATCCGCCAGGGTCAATTGCTTCTCTACCTCCTCAAGCTGGCTGCGGATGGCTGGCAATGGACACCGGCTCTGGAATCAGCTGCACTTCAAGCGCCGCATCGGTAAACCCGTCCGCGGATCTTGTAAGGGTAACACTTGCACGGAGGCTGGATGTGCAGGAGTATACTCCTGCCGCCGGGCGCGCATATTCTCTGGAGTAACCCGTGGTTTCGTCTCGTAGACTTGAGCAAACAGGTCATGCGCCCGCGAGTATGGGGTGCCCCGGTACGCCAAATCTTCGTTGCCAGCAGCGCCTACCCAGCCAGTTCATCGGCATCGTGCAGATATCCGTGAGGCTAATGTGAAAAAAATGCTATGGGTGCGTACCCCTGGCGCTCTCGGCCATCTGCAGATTGGACCATTCTCCATCGACACATCCCCTGAAGCTTTTTCAAAACGCGTGAATCACGGGATTTGCCAATTTCACGTTTCGCAGGCCGGGTAATCCCGCGGCCTCCACATGCAGATGCCCCAGCTTCCGAGGCCGTTACGCAATCACACGAGTTGGACTTTGGCAACTTCCAGAGTTTTGCAAATGGCTCCCCTGTCCAATAGGTCGGTGGAGCTTCATTCTACGAAACACGGAGCCTCTTCCACTGTGGGGCAGCCACCGAGCCCATTCCGAAGTCGTCCATGAAATAGTCCGCTAATGCCTCCGCTTCATAAGCGCGATACTTATCCTGAGCCGCAACGGGTGCTGCTGAATTGAGTAGGGGTAAGACTTTCATTACCGTGATGATTTTGCGCCCATGTTTGCCCGGCTCTCCGCCACCAGGTACAACCTCATTAACGTAGTGTTTGCCCGCACAATAAGGCGCACAGGTGGTTGACACGGCGGTGTCCCAGCACCGGGCTTTAGGCGGGAGCCTCTGGCACTGGCATAATCACCATGCCGCTTCAGTATATTGGAGCGGGCCGTCCCCGACCATTTCCACAATGAGAATTCTACTGGCCATACTGGCGATGGTGCTATGCGTGCCCTTGGCAGTGACTGCGCAGCCGGAAATGCTCTCTCCGGTTGAATCCACCCCGGCTTCAGAGCGCCTGGAGAGCTTCAGTAAGCGAATGGTGGCGGCCGGTGATTCGCGCGTCGCCAATCTGTCCCTGGACAACATCGGCCCGACCATCATGAGCGGGCGGATCACGGATATCGAAGCGGACCCGGATGATCCGACCCACATGTACATCGCGTACGCATCGGGCGGATTGTGGCGGTCTGTCAATAACGGGCAGTCTTTTGAGCCGCTCTTTGATCACGAGGCGGCCATGACCATTGGCGACATCGCCGTGGACTGGCAGGGCACGATCTGGGTCGGAACCGGGGAAAACAATTCCAGCCGTTCTTCCTATGCAGGCACAGGCCTTTACAAAAGCACCGATGGCGGAGATTCCTGGCAGCATATGGGACTGGAGGACTCTCACCGGATCGGTCGGATTGTACTGCATCCCGAGGATCCCAATACGCTGTGGGTAGCGGTAGCTGGCGCGCTGTATTCGCCCAATGAGCACCGCGGACTCTACAAGAGCACCGATGCCGGCGAGACCTGGCGCAAGACGTTGCATGTGTCTGATCGGGCGGGCATTATTGATCTCATCCTGGATCCGAACAACCCGAATGTGCTGTACGCGGCCTCCTGGCACCGTGAGCGCCGGGCCTGGAATTTTGTGGAGGGCGGCGAAGACTCCGGCCTTTGGGTCTCACTGGATGGCGGCGAATCGTGGGACCGACTGGCCGCAGAGGGACTGCCTCAGGGTGATGGAGTAGGACGCATTGGCGTGACCATGCACCCCAATGGCATTCTGTATGCGCTGGTTGATAATCAGTACCGCCGGCCCGAAGAGGACGATGAGGAGGCACCGGGCCTGACTCGGGAAATGCTTGAATCCATGTCGCGGGAGGAATTTCTGGCCCTTGAAGAAGAAGATGTCGCGGCATACTTGGAAGAAAACGGCTTCGGGTCCGAGTACACCGCGGAATCGATCACAGCGATGATCGAAAGCGGCGAAATTGAACCCGTCCATCTGGTCTGGTACACCGAAGATGCTAATCGTGAACTGTTTGACACGCCGGTAATTGGCGCGGAAGTGTACCGATCGGAAGATGGCGGCGCTACTTGGGATAAGACCCACGACGAATTCCTGGATGCGGTATACAACTCTTACGGCTACTACTTCGGCGAAATCCGCGTAGCTCCGGATGATTCCGACCGGATATACATTCTCGGCGTTCCGTTGCTCAAGTCCGAAGATGGCGGAGCCACCTGGGCTTCCATAGGCGCGCCTCATGTTCATGCGGACCATCAGGCGATGTGGGTCAACCCTACCCGCCCCGGCCACCTGCTCAATGGCAACGACGGAGGTCTCAATATCACCTATGACGACGGAGAAACCTGGTTCAAGGCGAATACGCCGGCCGTAGGGCAGTTCTATGCGATCGGGGTAGATGACGCGGATCCCTATCACGTCTACGGCGGCCTCCAGGACAACGGGGTATGGGGCGGCCCCCATACCTATGTGCACTCGTACGGCTGGCACGGGAGCGGTACGTATCCCTATGACCGCTATCTGGGGGGTGACGGGATGCAGGTGGAGATTGATACGCGGACCAATAATCTGGTCTACACCGGATCACAGTTCGGCGCATATGTGCGCGTCGATAAGACTACCGGCAACCGGGAGCGCATTCGCCCGCGCCACACGCTCGGGGAACGCCCCCTCCGGTTCAACTGGCAGACACCGATTCACCTGTCCAGGCACAATCAGGATGTGCTGTATTACGGGTCCAACAAGCTTCACCGCTCCTTTAATCGGGGGGATGAATGGGAAACGTTGTCAGGGGATCTGACGCGTGGAGGCAGACGAGGAGATGTACCCTACGGGACGCTGACCAGTATTGATGAATCCCCGCTGCGGTTTGGTCTGGTATACACCGGATCTGACGATGGTCTGGTGCATGTATCCAAGGATGGCGGCTATTCCTGGACACCGATTCATGACGGGACCTGGGGAGAACTCTGGGTGAGCCGCGTTGAGGCTTCCCATCACGATCTGGAGCGCGTCTATGTCACGCTGAACGGATACCGATGGGACAACTTTGAGCCACATGTCTATCGGTCCGACGATCTGGGCTTAACCTGGAATCGGCTTTCCGAAGGGCTTCCCAGCGAACCGGTCAATGTGATCGTCGAGGACCCGGCGAATGAGAATATTCTGTATGTGGGCACCGATGTAGGGCTGTATGTGTCGCTGGATCGGGGAGATACCTTTGAATCGATGCAGCAGGGTCTGCCCCACGCGCCGGTTCATGACCTCAAGGTCCAACCCCGTGCTCAGGACCTGCTCGTGGGTACACACGGGCGTTCGATTTATCGCGCCGACATAGAGCAGCTGCAGGCCCTGACACCGGAGATCCTGGCAGCTCAGCTGCATGTCTTTGTAGTTAACGATCAACGGCACAGCGCATTTTGGGGGGAGCGCCGGGCTGTCTGGACCGAGTACCAGGAACCCGCCGTGCAGATCAGCTATTATGCCCGCACTGGGGGTAATGTCGTCATCCGCATTCTGGGAGAGGAAAACTTGGAGCTGAATACCCTAACGGATGAGGCGGAACGGGGATTGAACTTCGTCACCTATGACCTGTCAGCCCTGGCTGACACGGCATCGGTGCTGGATGCAGACCTGGAGCCGGCCGATAACGGCACCATCTACCTGCCACCCGGCGAATATACCGTTGAGGTTTCCATGGGAGAGGATTTCGTGACCACTGCGCTTGAGATAACGGAGCGCCGTTAGAGGTGGCCGGGGCGCTGCGGCGGTGCGAACATGAGGGCCTGTTTAAGGCTGTCCCGCATCGCATGAAATCGGGGCAGTTCGGATTCAGGCAGGGCCTCAACTGCCGAGAAGGTAAGTCTCAGTGGATCTACCTGCACGCCATCTATCCAGAAGCGGTAGCACACATGCGGACCGGTGGCCAGCCCCGTGCTGCCTACATATCCGATCACCTGGCCCTGCTGAACCCGCGTGCCGGGGCGTATGTCGGAGGCTATTCTGGACAGATGCAGATAGGCGGTCTGGTAGGTTTCACCATGCCGGATACGTACGTAACGCCCGTTATTTTTGCCATAGGCCGCACGAGTAACCACCCCTTCTGCGGTGGAATATACCGGAGTGCCTCTGGGAGCGGCAAAGTCCGTACCCAAATGGGCCTTGTACCGCCGCTGGACCGGATGAAATCTCCGAAGTGAATAGCGGGAGGAAATGCGCGTGTAATCCACCGGTGCACGCAGGAACTGCCCCCTCACGCTGCGGCCCTGCTCATCAAAGTAATCTTCTTCGCCCTCCTGGACATACCGAAAGGCAAAATGGTCATGGCCGCGATGCTTAATGCGCGCGGCGACCACTTTCAAATCCACGACCATGCTGTCAACGATAAGGTCTTCATAAACCACAGACAGCTGATCACCAGCCTGAAGGTGCTGGAAGCTGACGCGCCAGCCAAACAGCCGGACCAACTCCATGCTCATCGCGCCGGGGGATTCCACGCGGGAGAGCGAACTGTACATGTCCGACTGAACAGTCACCGAGACCATCCGTCGGACCTTTTTCACGGGGAGGTAGCCCACATAAACCGACACCGAATCGCGAAAATCAAGCGTCACATATTTTTCCGGGCTCGGTTTGTACACAAACACCTCCGGCGGATTCTGTCTGGAGTTGCCGGAATAAATAAAGATCGGATCGCCGGACCGCATGCGGCGCAGGTCCATTACGCCGGCCGCTCCGGCGGCGGCTTGCTGGATTCGGGTGGCGTGAACCCCTTCATCCAGCATGATGGAAGCAAGGGTTTCACCGCGGCGAATGACTCGGGGGACGCGATGGTACAGATTTACATCCACGCCGTACTGATCCAACCTGATTTCCGGCTCTACCCGCATGCCCTCCGTGATGGAAGGGGCAACCACCAGCTGCAGAATCAGGATGATGCCGATCCCAACCGCCAAAGGCAATTCGGCCAGACGGGTCAGGACCGACCGGCACTTAGTCATCAAGCTCAGGAATCCAGCAGGTATCCGGGACATTCGCGCCAAGATTGGCTCGTCTGGCCAACACGAACAGCGTATCAGACAATCTATTCAAAAAGATAACCACTTGTTGGTTTAGGTTTTCATGGCGGGAGAGGGTAACGACCCGGCGTTCGGCACGTCGGCAGACCACGCGGGCCCAATGCAGCCGCGCAGCCAGTTCGCAGCCGCCGGGCAGGACAAAATGCTTCAGGGGGTCCAGGGACTCGTTCAAGTCGTCAATGGCTTTCTCCAGTCCGGAGGTGTGCCCGATGGTGATACGCCGGGTCTTGGTGCGGCTCTTGAGCGGCGTGGCCAAATCAGCACCTGCGTCAAATAGGGCATACTGCAGCTCATACAGCAGTTGTTGCAGCTGCGGCTGATCGGCAGCAGCCGCGTGCGCCGCCCCGAGGGCCGCGTTGGTTTCATCCACTGCGCCGATCGCCTCAATGCGGGCATGATCCTTAGCTACGCGGCCGGCCCCAAAAAGGCCGGTCGAGCCATCATCTCCGGTTCGGGTGTAAACCTTCATTTCGTCTTTGTCATGATTGGGAGGCCGCGGAAAGGTACGTGATACCGAGCTCTCCATGGTCATTGTTATACAGGCTGGCCTCCATCTGGAACACATCCAGAATCAACGATTCAGACAAGACCGCCGCGGGCGGACCGGAGGCTACCAGATGGCCTTTATCCAGCACCAGCAGGTGGTCCGCAAACCGTGCGGCCAGCTCCAGATCATGAAATACCACCACGATCGTATGCGCATGGCGCGTAAGCTCTCGGGCCGCATGTAGAAAGGCATATTGGCTGTGTACATCCAGATGGGTGGTCGGCTCATCCAGCAGCAGCAGATCCGCATTCTGCACCAGCGCCTGCGCCAGATAGACGCGCTGCTGCTCACCGCCGCTTAAGGTTTGCATCTGGCGGCCTTCAAATCCATCCAGGTCGAGTTCGGCCAGAATAGCGGCTATGCGGCGATAGTCCCCTTTGGAGTATCCTTGGAAAGTGGTTTTGTGCGGCAGCAGTCCCAGGAGAACAATTTCCGCCACGGAAAAGTCAAACGAGAGTGTGGGTGCCTGACGGACCACCGCCAGTCGGCGGGCCAGCGCGCGGCTGCTCCAGCGGCGGATTTCCCGATCGTGTAGGCGAATGGATCCCTGATAGGGCCAGTAGCCGCTGATGGTGCGCAGCAGGGTGGTTTTGCCGCTGCCGTTAGGGCCGATCAGTCCGGTTAGTGTTCCCGAAGTGATGGCAAAGGTCAGGTTGTGCAGGATTTTGCGACTGCCGCGCAGGACCTTCAAATCGCTCGCTTCAAGTATCGGATTCATTCACTCACTGAACGGCAGCCGGATGGCATGTCTGCTGCTGCTGGTGGTGGTGGCCCCCCAAATTGTGGCGTGCGACACCGCCGTGGAAGAGGAGCAGGCCTTTCAGGACGCAGCCTTCCGTGCGCCCAGCGGATTTACGGCAACCAGCGATCGGGGTGATGTGCTTTCGGATGATCCTGATGACTGGCGGATATCGCCCGCCTATTTTGAGCGTCTTGTAATAGATCCCGCATTTCCGAACCCGGCATCAGCTGGCACGAATGTTGCCCTACCGATACGCGTCCGGATCAGTGATACCGTCCAGGGCGGCCTGGAGCTGGTAAGTTACGATTCCAACCGGATACCCCGACTGCTGGATCGGGTGGCGGATGCGCGGAGTCCGGGTGCGTATGTGCTGCGGTTCATGCCGCAAGTGCTGGGCGTAACCGGGCTGGTGCGCATCTATGTGCTTGACAACGCGGGCGGACTGATCTCATACGGTGACATCATGATTGAATCGTGAGCATGGTACGATTGGCAGGCTGGCTGTTGCTCTGCGGGTTGACCGCTCCGCTCAGCGCGCAATCGGCCGATCCGTTGCGATTTGTCCGGTGGACAGCAGACGATGTGGGCGCATTTGCCCGCGGTGCTGCCTCAACAAAGTCCGCGATCCTGGTGGGGGCGGTCGGAAGCGGTGTGCTGTTGGCCTCCCGGTTTGATCGATACTTAGCCGGGCACGCTGAGGACCTGTCTGATCGCATCCCGCTGCGCGCTCGCAGAATTCTTCACGAAGCCGGCAATGTGGACATGGTCCGGCCGCTGGCGGTGGTGGTGTTTCTGGGCAGTCTGACCAGCGGCAACGAGTACTTCCAGGATGCGGCCTTCACATCGTTGGAGGCGGTGGTTTATGCGAATCTGATTACCCGCGCCATCAAATTCGCTGCCGGGCGCGCTCGTCCCAATGAGGGGGTGGGTCCCGGGCGATTTATACCGTTCAGCGGTGCACGCTCAATGCCTTCCGGTCACGCTACGACCATTATTGCCTTCACCACTCCCTGGCTGCTGTACTATCCGGGTGTCGTGTCGGCTGTGCTGTTCACCTTGGGTACGGGCACAGCACTGATGCGGATGGCCGACCGGTACCACTGGTTCAGCGATGTGATGGCGGGCGGATTCATCGGTGCCGGCACCGGATGGTGGCTGTCCCGCCGCCACAAGAGGCTGGCGGCAATTCCGCTGCTTTCGGTCAGTCAGGCGGGTCTGCGCCTGTCGGTCAAGCTGTAGCGGCCCGGCGCAGCCGGTCCATGATTGCCCGTCCCAGCCCTTCCTCTGACACCTCCTCGCAACAGATGCGCTTGATCCCTCGCTTCTCGCAGCGCCGAAAGAAGGCGAACAGCCGGTGGGCGTACTCCTCCAGACTGCGGCAGATCTGAATTGCGTCAAACGGGCTTGCACCTGATTCCGGCGGCGTGATCCCGATGTAGGCGGTCTCCGGGGCCGAATCGCACTCATTCGGATGTCGGACAATACAAACGGCTGCGGACGGGGCATAATGCCGGTACCGCATACCGGGACTTCGGTGTGGATGACCGCCAATGGCAGACAATGTTGGTGCCACCGCATAGAGGTCCTCCAGGCTGACCGCCCCGGGCCGAAGCAGGCGGGGAATCGGGCCGGTACAGTCCACGACGGTGGATTCCAGCCCGGTCGTCGCCGGGTCATGGCAGAGCACGCAGCCTACATGCGGCTCAAGCTCCTCGTAGGCAGCCTGCCAGGTGGTCGTACTGGGGCGGCTGCTGAGATTGGCGGAGGGGGCCGCCACCGGGCCCTTGGCGTTCCTCAGAAACTCCTGTGCCACCGGCAGTGAGGGTATACGCACCGCCACGGTGTCCAGGTGCCCGGTCACGGCATCAGGAATGTTGTCCGCCTTGGGCAGAATGATCGTAAGGGGGCCTGGAAAGAATGCCTCCATCAGCTGGTGAGCCACCGAGGGTACCCGACGGGCCACCAGCGCGATCTGCTGCCGGTCGGCCAGATGTACAATCAGCGGATTATCGGCGGGGCGCCCTTTGGCTTCAAACACCTTCGCAACAGCGGATTCGGCCATGGCATCGCAGCCGAGTCCGTAGACAGTTTCGGTCGGGAAGATCACCAGGTGGCCCGCACGCAACCACCAGGCCGCCTCTTGGGGGCTATTGGTCAGCACAGACGGCATAAGGGTATAAGTGGGACGGTGTTTCCGCCTGTGTGTCCGTGCAATCCATAGGAGGGTCCGGGGTTCCGCAGGGGTTTTGGAAACCGAATTGCGCAGGTGCAGGTTTAACGAGGCTGCGGTCAGGTAGCTCAGGTGGTAGAGCAACGGACTGAAAATCCGTGTGTCGGGGGTTCAAATCCCTCCCTGACCACCGCGGAAATTTAAATCTTTGATGGTGGCTTGTTTGGTGATCCTCAAGTGCCTAAATTTGCGCCTGCCGGTCCGGTAGTTTAGTTGGTTAGAATGCCGGCCTGTCACGCCGGAGGTCGCGGGTTCGAGTCCCGTCCGGACCGCAGCAAGCCGCCCCATGGGGCGGCTTTCTTGTTATGGGGTGCCTGGCCCTTGTCCGTCCCGCCTGAGGCCCTGGACCTGGGCCTGCAGTTTTCGGACTTCTTCAAGCAGTTCGTTATTATTGTCGGCCACCATGGCATCGACAAAGACGGCATTAGCAATGGAGAGTCCCAGGAGACCTCCGCAGGTGACAGCGATAGTGAAGTAAATCCGCAATCCCAGCACGAAGCCCTGCGATGCACCGGCGTTGGCGAGTCGGTCGGGAATTTCGTACCAGCCTTCGATGGTGAACACCTTGAAGAGGGAGTACATGGAGCGGAACGGATCGCCAAAGAATTCCTCTGCAATCGGCACATGGCCAAACAGCAGCGTTGCGCCCATGGCCAGCACCAGATTCAGCACAATCAGGGCCAGGAAGATGCACACCGAGGCCCGCAGTGCACGCCAGATGTCTCCCAGGATGCGCTCCGCATCCGGGATGAAGCGCATCAGGCGGGCGAACCGGAAAAGTCGTCCCACACGCAGCAGCATGAACAGGCCCCATTCGTCCCAGGCCCCCTGAAGGAACGGGCTCACCAGCAGGGGCAGGCTTAGGGCCACGATAACGAAGTCAAACCCGTTAAACGGGTTCTTCCAGTAGCGTCCGAAAGAGCCGGCGAAGCGGATTTTGAGGCCTGCCTCCAATATGAAGAACAGCAGGCACCCATAGTCAACCCAGTTCAACTCTGGTCCGTAGATGGCGTGCAGTCCAGGAAATTCCGCCAGGAACAGCACGATCGCATTGATGACAATGACCGTCAGCACGACGGAATCACGCACCAGTCGGTGCCCGATTCCGATTCTATGTTCCGCTTGCCGCTGCATGGGCCTCAGAATCCGGTCAGTTCTGCCCGTACGATCCGGGTCCCTTCCACCATGGCCTTGAGTTTGGCTCGGGCGGCCCAGCGTGCGGTCTGACTCATCCCGCAGTCCGGGGCCACCACCAGCTGCTCGGCCGGGACATAATCCAGCACGGTGCGGATCCGGGCGGCCACGATATCGGGGGTTTCGATGTAATAGTTCTTTACATCGATCAAGCCGGCGGCCAAGGTCCGGCCGGAGGCGGCAATCTCGGCCGCAAAACGGACTTCGGCCATTTCGCGGTTGGCGAATTCCAGGTGAATCTCATCCGCCTGTACATCCAGCACATGCGGAAACAGCGGGGCGTAGGTCCGGTGGGCGACGGGTCGTCCGATATAGTTGCCGAAGCACAAGTGCAGGCCGATGCGGGCGTTGACACCTTCAACGGTACGGTTGAAGAGATTCATAAAGATACCGGGGGAGTGCTTGTGTACGGCGTAGGATGGCTCGTCCATTTGGATAAAGGTGACTCCGGCTTCGACCAGGGCGAGGAGTTCCTCCCGGATGATTTCGCTGAACCGGCGGGCAACCGCCATGCGGTCCGGGTAGACGCTTCCGGGCATGATGCGCCCGGCCAGCGTATAGGGTCCGGGGCAGGGGACTTTGAGCGGGAGGTCGGTCCTACCGGCCGCGTACATGAATTCGTCAACCAGCCCCAGGCCATCCGGCGCATCAAATTCACTGATGATCCGGTAGCGCTCCCGCTGGTCATGACCGCCCGGACCGAGCTGGCGCAGCGGCGGCAGTGCCTCCAGCCCGGTCAGTCGTCCGTAGAAGTCGGCGGTAAAGAAGCCGAAGCGGCGCATTTCGCCATCGCTGATCACATCCAGCCCCGCCTCTTCCTGGTCACGGATGGCCATATCCACGGCATCATCCAGGGTTTCGCTGATATCTTTGGGGCCGTATTGGCCGCATTTGATGGCTTCTACGGCGGTAATAAACCAGGAGGGCCAGGCGTAGCTGCCGATGACGCTGGTCTGTAGCATGGGCGGGGTAGATGTGAACGACCGCAAAACTAATGATTCTTCCAAACACAGTGCGTCCGTTTGGTCCCAGTTGCGGACCGGCAAGGGCACTATTTGTCCCGAGGACCGGTGAAATTCGCGGGTTCGGTTCATACTGTTTTCTGATGGATCTACCGCTGATTATCAGCGTGTTGCAAATGAACTGGGCACAGCAACGGGAATCCGTTGGTTCGGCGGCGCACGGGCTGTGTAGCCGAGAGCAGCCGGTGCTCAGCGCACCCGCCCCGGCGGAATCGTGGAATGCGTGGGCCACCGACCGGCCCGTACCGGCGTACACATGAATCTCAGGATGCCCGCAGTCATTCGACTGAAGTTATGGCGGCAGTCCTATGCGTGGTCGGGTTTGATGCGCGCTGACATTGCAGCCAGTCAGAAGGCGCACAGACGGAATTCCAAACGGAGCCATCCCTAGCAGACTAACGAGAGATTGAATTGGTGACGCAATAGGGTCTGTTGCAGTTTGGGTGTCAATGGGGTCACCACAACCGGCCGACACGCAGTGGGGTGAAGTGTCTGAGCAACAGGTTGCGGGTGGCCCTTGCTGAAACCTACAGCGTCGGCTGCGGGCTATACTGTCGGTCCAACGGCATCCGGCAGCGGTGTGCCAAATAGACTGACACTTCTTTGCGGCAGTCCCAAAACCGCCCGAGGCTGGAGATCGGTATGAGACGCGGGTCCCAATCCGCCCTGATGGTCCGCCAAAGACATTTCAAAGCGTTCATTTAGCCGTCGCAGCTGTTTCACGGCCATTATACGCATTGGGTTACGGACGAATTACGACGGGTGCGACAACGCAGTATGGCAGCCCGGCATGAGCACGGAACGACAGACAGGAGGGGTTCAATTTGAGGGAATCACGGGGGGCCTGGGATGGTCGCCTGGGACCGCCAAACATGGTCTGCCAATGAAGCAGGTCGCTTGGGGAAGCGCCGCGTCACAGCCTGAAATGACTCAGAGAGACTGATGCGTCGGCTGCGCCGAATTGAAATTGACAATGCTCAGGCGGGAAATGTGCTGAGACCTTGGGCCGCAGCAATTACTTGGGCCCCGCCATTACCAGGCTGCCAAGAGGGGTGCAACCCTGCCCGATTTTCTACTCGGTAGGGGAGAGCTGCAAGCTGCGCAATTTTCAATCAAGCTCACCTGGGTGCTGATAAGCATCCCATTCTCCGGCCCGCCTCGCGCATGAACTGGTGCCAAACCAACGGAAAATTCAGCCGAGATTGCGGAATATAGCTTGAGAGAGGGTGTTGATTAGCAGACGTATACCCGCCATTCTTACCGATTCCAAGGACGTTCAAGCGGTTTCCCGTCAGGTCAGCATTGGGACTGATCTTCAGGCCGGCACCAGCAGGTAACCAGCCCCGTGCAGCCGAATCTTGCCTCCGTTGATTGGGGGCAATCTGCGGGTCCAATGGCAACACGGCGGCTCATAAGTCACGGATGCTCCGCCAGGAATCCCTGAACGCTTCACCGCGTGCTGGGAGTTTGCCGAACCCGGCCCAAGGGTACCTCCCCCAGAAGGCGCACAGTGGTAGCAGGACACGAAGTCCAGGCCATCTGGAAAATCGGCAGCAGGTTGCACCTGCCGAGTTCGCTGCACTCTGGCGGGTGCTGGCAGTTCGGCATGAACCACCACAAATTCAACGATTCTTCTTCACAACTTGCTCGGTCGGGTTGCAAAGCGAATCCCGCTGTGCTATATTGGGGGTAATTCGTACGTTTTTTGAGAACCAAATTTCGATTAGCTATGCGCAAGATTACTTTTTTGGCCGCTCTGCTTTTCTGCGTCGGGATCGTCTCGGCCCAGAAGACAGACTTCGTCTGGGTCCCTGACCCCGAAATGGGATTCGGCATCCACCCGTTGCTTCAGGTCCCCAATCCGCCTGCCTACTGGTCCGGCCGTCATTCCGGTGCCCGTACGGTGGCTGGTCCGTTTGATTTTGACAGCGATGGGAAGGTGGATGTCATTTTGACGGATTACACTGGTGGGGGTCGCATCCACATCGTTGAGAATGCAGGTGTGGACATGTGGGAGCTGGTTTATTCGTCTCCGCTGGTGGATTCCACGTCCACTTCGGGCAACGCCCGTGGGGTAACCATTGGAGATCTGGATGGCGATGGGCTCAGCGAGGTGTACATATTCATGGGGAGAGGCTACAGTGCCACCAACGCGCTCGTTTCCACGCTCGGGTTGAGGCCAGGATTATGGGCCACTGAAGCGACGGGCAATGACAATGAACTTGGCGCACTACCGTACGTCTACGAGTTTGATGGAGACCTGCCGGATCGCATAATCGCCGAGCAGATGACCATTGCCGATGTGGATGACGATGGAGCTAACGAGCTCATGTTCGGCAATAACGGCAGAGACAACCGTTTTGACAATTGGTATGTGCTGAACGGTCAGGGTCTGGGTACGGCGTTCGCCTTCTTGGGCCAGGAGGCGCGCTGGAGCTCGCGGGCTACGGAGGATTTTGATCCGATCAACCGCGGTGGCGGCAGTGCTTACGGCATCGTACCTGCGGATCTCAATGGAGATGGCATGATGGAGCTTCAGATGTCCAGTTGGAACAATCTGAATTTCACCAACGCCACAGTCACCGGGCCGGACACCTACATGGCTCCCACGGCTTCAGATACCGCTGCGTGGTATCAGGCTCGTTCCGTGGATGATGTGGTATTGTTCGGATGCTCGGTTGTGGACATGGATATGAACGGCGATGATGAAGTGTACTGTCCGTCATATAACACGGGAAACCTTGCGCTGATCAACTATGAGGCGGGGGAAGATGTGCTCTCCATCTCTGCAGATCAGGTGATCTTTCCGCTGCTGGAGGGTGTTTCATCGCTGGGCCTGACGGTGGGTGATATTGACATGGATGGCATTCCAGAGCTGATCGGCAGCGGACCCTCCTATACCGCAAGTCAGTTTTTGGCTGGCAACGCGCCGCGGTGGGTGAGGATTGTGGACTATAATGGCGAGGGTGATGTGGAAGATCCGGCCAGCTATAGCGTGCGAGAGGTGGAATTCCCGGATGACATGGTAAATCAGTTTCACACGGTTAACCGGGATTCAGCAGGGGTCATGACTACCTACTTGGAAACTCCGAGAACTAGTGGAGGTCAGCCAAATCCCGAATTTGCTGGAAAACTTGCCTTCTTGGGCGACGCGGATGGGGATGGCCAAATGGAAGTCGCCATGTCGTTCCAAGGGGTGAATGACAGCACCTACGTTTACAAGGAGGTGTTCAATCCGGCTGATTCCACTTACGAACGGACGGTTGAAGACAGCTCCCCCCACCCGAAACGCGCCTTCATGCGGATCATGTCTGGTGATGGCCTGTCAACCAACATCACTTACGAGCGCATCATCGTTCCGTCGGATTACATCTTGGGCGGCAACTATCCGAATCCGTTTAATCCGACCACGAATTTTGACTTCACGCTGCCGCTGGACAAGCGCATCAGCGTGAGGATCTATGATGTGAGCGGGCGCCTGGTGCGGACGCTGATCAATGGCGAGTACTTTGCCAAGGGCACGCACACCGTTGCCTGGAATGGCCGCAATGATGCCGGTGCGCCGGTCGCGAGCGGAGCGTATATCTATACGCTGGAGTGGGGCCAGTTCAGACAGTCACGCTCAATGATTCTGGCCAAGTAGCCCGGCTTGGACCTTTGCAGGAAAAGGGGGAGCGTGTTGAACAGGCTCCCCCTTTTTTTGTATGATCTTGAGCTGATCCATTGATACTATGCGTCGCTGCTTTGGAAAGTCAGTGGTGTGGCTAGCAGTCCTGCTGTTTTGGGCCGGGTCTGCCTGGGGACAGGGCAAAATTGCTGGCCGGGTTACCGATGCGTCCACCGGCGAAACGCTCATCGGTGTCGCCGTTCAGATTGACGGCACCGTGCGCGGGACCACCACCGATACCGATGGCAACTATGTGCTGCTCAATCTCAGACCCGGCAGCTATACGCTGGTTCTGACGTATGTCGGCTTTGCCTCGCAGCGGATCACCGACATCAAGGTGACCAGCGGGCAGACAGCCCGCCATGATGTTCAACTGCAGCCCTCGGTCATAGAAGGGGAGGAAATCATCGTCCAGGCCGAGCGCCCGCTTGTGCAGAAAGACCTGACCGCCTCCAAGAAGACCATCATTGCCGAAGAAATTGAAGCTCTGCCGGTTGAGACCCTGTTCGGCGTGCTGGCAACTACAGCGGGCGTGACCACAGGGGCCAGTGGGGAGCTGCATGTGCGCGGAGGCCGATCCAACGAAATCTCCTACTTGGTCGATGGCCTGGCGGTCGCCAATCCGTTCAACACCAACGGCATCAACACGCGTGTCGCAATTGACGCGATAGAAGAACTGACGGTGATTTCCGGTGCCTTCAATGCGGAATACGGCAAAGCAATGTCGGCGGTGGTCAATCTGGTCACGAAAGAGGGTGGCGACCGGTATGATGGCTCGGTGAGCGTCTACGGCGGCGACTATGTAACTCCGAATGAAGACATTTTCTTCCTGCCCAAGGGGGTCAATCTGAACATCAAGACGATTGAGGGCTCACTCAGCGGCCCGATTCCGTTCGGACCGCGCGTACGTTTTCTGGTTTCGGGCCGCTATGATGACAGTCAGGGACACTTGTGGGGCATCCGGCAGCACTTGCCCTCTGATTCGGCGAATTTCAACAGTTCGCCCTGGTACTACGAGATGCACGGCGAGCCGTGGTGGGCGTACCTGGACAGCAGCGCTACGCTGCCGGATGGAACGGTGCTGGAAGGGGGCGGATTGCAGGTGCCCGGCGATAAGGTCGCCATGAATCCCAGCTCCCGCTTTAATGTGCTCTCAAAGATTTCGATGCGTCCGACGCGCCAGATTCAATTGGAGTATTCCTACCTGATTGATAACAGTCGCGCCAAGGGGTTCAGCCTCGGATACCGGTACAACCCCGATGGCGTGGCGAGTAACAGGCGGCGCAATCAGAATCACAGCCTGCACTACACACACACCGTAAGCGAGCGCTCCTTCTACACGGTGAAGCTGTCGCTGGCTCGTGCCGCCTACGAGTACTTCCTCTATGAAAACCCCGAGGATGAGCGCTATGTCAAGGATGTCGGTGGAATCGGCGGGGGGAATGTGACGGGCTTTCCAGGCAACAACTTCCTATTCGGCGGCAACCAGAAATCCCATATCTATGAGGATTCGCAGTCGCTGCGGGCCAAGGCGGACTTTACGCAGCAGTTCGGCATCACCCATGAGGTCAAAATGGGGGCCGAACTACAGGCGCACAGCCTGAGCCGCCAGAATTTTGTCGTGCTCTTTGATGGCAATCAGTACCGGCAGCCGACCGTGGAGCCGGTGGACAATCCATCGCATGACCGCTACGAAAACCAGCGCGTACTGGAGCTGAGCGCGTACGCGCAGGATAAGCTTGAATTTGACAACTTCATCATCAATGCCGGGCTGCGGTTTGAGCGGTTTGATCCCAACGGCCAATACATCCCCGACCTGCTGGAGCCGACTGCCGACCTGAATCGGGCGACGACCAAGAACATGCTGCTGCCCAGGGTGGGCGTGTCGTTCCCGATCACCGAGCGCGGCATTATCCACTTTTCGTACGGACATTTTGCGCAGATGCCCTCGCTGCGCAATATGTACGTCAACCCGGAATTTGAATTCCCGAAAGGCAGTGCGCCTACATTCGGCAATACCAACCTGCGCCCGGAGCGGACGGTTCAGTACGAAATGGGCGTTCAGCAGCAGTTGGGCGAGCAGCTGGCCGTGCATCTGACCGGCTACTTCAAGGACATCCGGGACTATATGGCACTGCAGCTGGTACGTCATTCCACCATTGCGGGGGAGGACCTGTATAACATTTATCTGAACAAGGCCTACGCCAACGTGACCGGGCTCACCGTGTCGCTGACCAAGCGCCGGGCACCGAACGGCTTCCTGGCCGCTACGGTGGATTACACCTTCCAGATCGCCGAGGGCAGCGACGACGATGCCAACCGGTTCTTCTTCAACAATCTGTCCGGCCGAGAAAACGAATTGGAGGTCGTCCCGCTAACGTTTGATCAGCGCCATGTGCTTTCGTCCACGGTGACGATTTCAAGGTCCCGGTCCTGGGGCGTTTCATTCAATTCGCAGTTTGCTACCGGGTATCCGTACTCGCCGCTGATTTTGGATCAGAATGTGGATCTGCCGACCCGCAGCGGGCGCAAGCCCAGTAAGCTGAAGCTGGATGTCCATATCTACAAGGAGTTCACGATCCGCAGCTTTCGACTGCGCACCTTTGCTAAGGTGTTCAATGTGCTGGATCGGCTCGATGAGAACTTTGTCTTCAACGACACGGGCCGGGCGACCTATTCGCTGTCCGAGCAGCGCAATCTGCACGCGACCTGGAAGCCCAATTACGGATTGCCGGGGGTGCACACCCTGGCCGAGTACGATACGCGTCCGCACTGGTACAGCAGTCCGCGTCAGGTCAGAGTTGGGGTAACATTCTCGTTTTAGGATGATCAGGTCTCTGGTGCTGGCGTGCTTAATGCTGTGGGCGATGAATGCCTCCGCGCAGGAGGGTGCGCTGCGTTCGCGCGGCTGGGATCAGCCCGCCCTGAACAAGTGGCTGCAGGAGCTCGCCAGCATGAAGCTGCGCACCGGGGCGAATCTGGACTGCGGAACCGAGCTCACCAATCGGCGTGATGCCATTCTGAACGGCAACCGGATCACAACGCAGATCTTTAATTTTGGATCGATTTCCGCGCCAGGCAACACAATCACCGACATTGTGTGGAACGGATTGGGCTACGGCTATGAGTTCGGGCCGCTGGTGGCGGCGGAGGTGGTGGACACGTACCGGGAAGACGGGCGCCCCCGGGACCCCCAGAGTGTGGCGCTGACCGACGAGAACGGGAACCTGGTGCGCGACGAAAACGGCAATCAGGTCTATGTGATGCGGATCGTGTCGGATGGCCTGGTATCCAACGGCGGCGAGATCTCTCCCGATGGCTCTACATACTGGGGCTGGCAGCCGCTGCCCTGTGCGGAGCCGGTCGGCAATTTTGCGGGCATCCAGGTGGTCAGCCCGGACTCCGACAAGATCCCTACGAACGACGATTCAGACGACGATCTGGATGGCAAGCCGGATTCGTGGCCGGACGACTGGTACAACGAGGCACTGCAGCAGTACCTGTGGCCAGGTGCGCTCCAGCAGGGCGCTTCCAATGCGGATAAGGAGACGTTGTACTTCATGAACGATTACTCCAACAGCGAATTCAGCTACTGGCCGTTTCCGTCCGACAGCACTAAGCGGGGGCTGGGGTTGGAGGTAGAGGTTCGCCTGTATCAATGGGCCAATCCGCTGGCGGAGGATGTAATATTTCTGATCTACAAGATCACCAACAAGAGCGAGAAGGATCTGGAAAAGGTCATTTTCGGCATGTGGGGGGATCCCCATGTGGGCGGACCGGCAGACTGGCCGGATGACTGGGCCTTTTATGATGAGAATCTGAACATGGTCTTCGCCTGGGACGACGACGGCCGCAGCGACATTGCGGGCCGCGTGCCGGGGTATTTCGGGTACAAATTTCTGGAGAGTCCGGGCGTGGACGATGACGGGATCGACAATGATGATGACGGACTCATTGATGAGTCCTGGACCGACGGGATCGACAATGATGGCGATTGGGATCCGGAACGGGATGATGTGGGCGTAGATGGCATACCGGGCACCGGTGATCTGGGAGAAGGGGATGGCGTTCCTACCGCCGGCGATCAGTTTGACATTACCAAGCCGGGCGAGCCCAATTTTGAATTCACCGACATTGACGAGAGTGACCAGTTCGGCCTGACCTCCTTTGCATCGCCCCCGTTTGCGGGCAACCGCGTCTCCAATGACGAGCGGGTGTGGAGCTTTGTGGAGCCGGGCCGTTTTGATGTCGTGCCGACTTCGCCGGGTGATTACGTATTCCTGTACGGCTCAGGAAGTTTTCGCCTGCGGGCGGGAGACACGAAGCGCTTCTCCATTGCGCTCATTCTGGGTGAGAATCGCGAAGATTTGCGGCTCAATGCTAATGTTGCGCAGCAGATATATGATGTGGGGTATGTGTTCGCCAAACCGCCGCAGAAGCCCACGCTTCGCGTCGCACCGGGTGACAGGCAGGTCACCCTGTACTGGGATGATGTGGCGGAGCGGTCGGTGGATCCGTTGACACGGGAGGAAGATTTTGAGGGGTATGTGATCTACCGTTCCACGGACCATGAATTCTCGGATCAGCAGACGATCACCGATGTCAACGGTAGCAGATTCCTGTTTTCGCCGCTGAAGACTGCCCTGGGCGTGGATGCGCGCTTTGATTTGCGCAACGGCCTCCATGGGCCGAGTCCGATTCCCTTCCAGGGACGGGGTGTCAGCTACGACCTGGGGGATGACACCGGGCTGTTCCATACGTTTGTGGACTCGAACAATGTGGTTAACGGACAGAACTACTATTACGCCGTGGCCGCCTATGACCGGGGCTATGCCGGTGACGCGGGCGAGGCGTTTGCCAACGGCATCCCGCCGAGCGAAACCAGCAAGACCATTACGTTTGATCCCACCACCGACCGATACATCTTTGATGTGAACACGGTCCGGGCCGTTCCGGGACCTCGAGTGGCCGGATATGTGCCTCCGTCGGCGATGGATGCAAACGGGCTGGTGCATGAGCGGGGCCATGCTACCGGGTCTATTCGGGTACAGGTGGTGGATGAGCTGGCGATTCGTGACGCACAGTCCTACAGACTTGAGTTTGAGAGAATTGACGGACGTACCGCGTATTCCGTCATCAATGAGGGACCGGTCAGTGCCATAGTGCGGGCCACCCCCGGACGTGCACAGAGCCTCAGGCACATGAATATTGTGGAGAGCTCGCTGGTCGTGCAGACCGCCTCGGGTCAAACACTGACGGCCGGAGCGGACTACACGCTCAATTCCAGGTTGGGGACCATCCTGGTGGAGCCTGGGGCGGGCGTGGATGCCGGCACCGAACTCGTGGCCACTTTCCAGTATTCCCCGGTGCATGAGAGTCAGCTGACGGCCAACGAGGAGGGCAATATTGTATTTGACGGGCTGCACCTGTTTCTGCAGGAAGATGAGTTATCAGTGGATACGGTCGCATCTGGATGGGCTGGTGCGGGTTCAGACGTTCCCTGGCTCATTAGTGAGGCCACCACCGGACCCGGCCGGATAGCCCAGCCCAGTAACTACGAAATCCGCTTTGCCGACGATCCGATCAGCGCCAGCTTCAGCAATAATCTGCCGCTGCCGTTTGAGGTGGTCAATCTGACGCGCGCCAACCTGCCGGTAGAGGTGTTTTCGCCCGACCTGTCCCGCAATGGGAGCTGGGATGTGTCCGAGCCCATCGTGTTTCTGGAAGAGATAGATGGTCAATTCATCTCTACTTGGGAGGTCCGCCTGGAGGACACCGGAACGGTGCCGGGCACTGGGGATGTCCTTCTGGTGAGCACCCGTAAGCCGTTTGCGCCGGAAGATGTGTACCGTTTCAAGACGGTGGCGGCTACGGCGGACGAGGCATTGGCGGCGCAGGAGCTGGAGGACATCTATGTGGTGCCGAATCCCTATGTGGCCACTTCGGTTTTTGAGCCCAGGAATCCGGTATCCCGTTCGGAGCGGGGCGAGCGCCGGTTGTACTTTGCGAATGTGCCCAAGACCTGCACCATCCGGATCTATACGCTGGCTGGTGAGCTGGTTGAAACGCTCTACCATGACAGCACCCTGGACAACGGCAAGGTGTTCTGGGACATGCGCACCAAGGATAATATGAATCTGTCGTACGGACTCTACCTGTTCCATGTGGACAGTCCTGAAGGCTCCTTTATCGGCAAGTTTGCGGTCATCAAGTAGGATCATGAGCCGTATTCTGCTGACGGTTATGATGCTGGGGCTGCTGCCGGCAGCCTGGGCACAGGATAATCCGGCCACCTTTGGCGCAAGTACGATTACGCGCGTAGGTACGACAGCCGGGCAGTTCCTGAAACTCGGTGCCGGTGCGCGCGCCATCGGCCTGGGCGGCGCATTTGTGGCGGAAAGCAGTGATCTCAGCGCATTGTACTGGAATCCGGCGGGCATGGCGCGTATGCCCGGCCGCCAAGTGCAGCTCAACCATACGCGGTATCTGGCCGACATCAACTATAACTTGGGGGCCTTCAGCACCTCTTTGGGGCGATTGGGATCTATAGGGATGGGCATTCTATTGCTGGACAGCGGCAACATGCTGGTACGTACCGAAATGGAGCCCGAAGGAACCGGTGAGCAGTTCAAGGTGCAGAATTTTGCGCTTCAGCTGTCCTACGCGCGCAATCTGACGGACCTGTTTTCTGTAGGTGGGTCAATCAAGTTTGTACAGGAACGCATTTGGCACAGTACGGCCTCAACGGTGGCTTTTGATGTGGGAACGCTGTTTACGACCCCGTTCAGGCGATTGAAGTTGGGCGCGAGCATGTCCAATCTGGGGCCTAAACTGCGCATGGACGGGCGCGACATCCTATTCAGTGAGGACCCCAGCCCCAACGTCACCGGCACTGCCGAAATCGTCAACGCCCAGTACCGGATGGACAATTTTTCACTGCCCCTGATATTCCGGGTCGGCCTGGCCTTCAATGCGCTGGATGATGGTACTCACCGCGTGATGTTGGTCAGTGATGCGGCGCATCCCAACGATAACGCGGAGTACATCAACGCCGGCGCGGAATATGTCTTCAGAGATCTGATCGCTTTCCGGGCCGGGTGGCGCAATCTGTTCGAGCCTGAAACCGAGCAGGGACTGACCGCGGGAGCGAGCCTGAGTATGCGCATTGACCGCACATTGCGGGTGGCGATCGACTATGCGTACGCGGACTTCGGGCGGCTCACGGAAACCCACTGGTTCACCTTTAACCTGTCGTTTTGATCGTCATTCGGCTGTCAGTCCCGATCATTCTGCTGCTGCTCCCGTTGGTTGCACGGGCGCAGCTGGTAGGCGATCTGATTCACGATGCAGTCGAGCTGGAGACCGCGCGGACCTCGGAGCAGGGCAAAACGGTCTTATGGTCATACGCCAGCGTCGCGATCGATTCGGCCTTTACCGGTGTCGCCCTCCAGGGATTGACCTCTTCGGACACGCTGCATGGAAGTGTGCGGCTTGAAGATGGGGGGCAGTGGGGCGAGTGGCAGACCCTGTACATCGTGCGCAGTGCAACTGACGAGGCGTTTCTGGCGGCCTGGCGCAGTGTTGAGGTGCAGCGGGCTTCGCGATTTGAGCTGCGCTTTGCGGTAGACACCGGCCATGAGGTTACTATTCTGTTGGCGGGCACCTTTGATGCCCGGAAGGATGCCCCCAACACCGAGGCCCCACAACAGGGAGATACCTATCAGTCGGGGGATGTCATTACGGCTCCCCGGTTGTATACCCGCCGGGATTGGGGCGCGGAACCGTTCCGCGGCACGCCGATAGCGCTGAACCGCCCGGATTACCGATTCATGACGTTGCACCATACCGCGGGGTTCGGGGCGGTGACGCTGGCGCAGGGGCTGGACCAGGTAAAGCGGATTCAGGACTTTCATCAGAATGGACGTGGCTGGAGTGACATCGGCTATCAGTTTCTGATGGATCAGGAGGGGCGGCTCTACCAGGGGCGCCCGTTTTTGAATCGCAGCGTACCGTTCAGTCTGGGGCCGCCGTTGGCGCACGGTGCCCATGTGGGCGGGGCAAATACGGGCAACATCGGAGTGTCGCTGATGGGCTGTTACCATCCGCCTGAGGGCGGCAACTGCCGCGACGCAATGACTCCGGCCGCGATTGATTCGCTGCTGGTCACCTTCGCCTTTCTGGCGGAGCGCTATGGCGTATCGCCGCAACTGATGCGCGGGCATCGGGATTTCAGTTCAACGGCCTGCCCGGGTGATAACAATTATATGCAGCTGCCTTCATTCAGGGAGCAGGTCGCTGAGCTGCTGACCACCGGCAACGCACCATTGGGTCAGGCGGCGATGCATGCCCGCACAGACAGCACCGGCGTGGTTGTGGTGCGTTGGGCCTTTCTGGAAGATCTGGGGATAGAGGAGTACTCAGTCATGCGCAAGATGGGCGAGCAGGTTGTAACGCTGACCACTTCGGATGAGGTGGCGGACGGGCGGATCGCGGATCTTGCTTCAGCGGGCCACAACGAGTATCTTCTGGTTGCTCGGGGCAATCGGAACCGCGAGCAGATTTTGGCCTCGGTTGAGATTGATGTGCATAACCCCGGCCGTTATGTGCTGGCGCGGAGTTTCCCCAATCCGGCCTCCCGTGAGGCGGTGATCCGCTATTACCTGCCGGCACCCGGTGTGGTGACGCTGCGCATCTATGATGTAAACGGCCGTGAGGTATCGCGTCTGGAAGAGAGTTATCGTGAGGAAGAGCAGTGGCATACAACGGTGGTGGATACCAGCAGCCTGCCCAGTGGGGTCTACTACTACCAGTTGCACTTGGAGGGGTTTGTTGAGACGCTGCACAGGGATGCGAGCCCGCTGGTGGTTATCCGGTAGTGGCTCCGTAGACTTTGCGCACGCGGGCCCGGTAGTCGTCAAAACACGCATCAAAGCGCCGGGCAGAGGCCTCGCCGCCAATATGGTAACTGCTGGTAAGCACGATAGGCGGCTGGCCGTGTTGGGTAAGGGATTCTGCGATAAGACACTTGAGGCAGTTTACCAGGGTGGCTGCTCCGAGGGTTGACCCCGGACCGATTAGGTCGGGATGTCCCTCCACACGCACCATTGCGTCACCGGCCGGAACACAGTTGTCCAATACCACATCGGCCAGCTCAGTCAGCCGATAGCCGCTGCTGTGACGGGGGGTTGAGGCTGCGCAGTGTTCACCGGAGACGACCGCAATTACGGGCAGCTTCCGTTTCCTGGCTTCCAGCGCGATCTCCACGACGACTTCATTGACCCCGCTGTTGGAGAAGACGATAAAGCTGTCCGGGGGCTCAAGCACAAAGTTGCGCAGGATGGTTTGGCCCAGGCCCTCGACCTTTTCCAGAAAGATGGCCTGGCGCTGCCCGTTGGCCCCCACCACCTGGTTGTGGTAGGTCAGCGAGAGTTCCACGATCGGGTGGAAGCCGGGGAAGCTGCCGTAGCGCGGAAACATTTCCTCAACGGCCATCCGGGAATGGCCGGACCCGAACAGGTGCACGAGCCCGCCATCCAGGATGGTTCGGCTGCAGATGTCGGCCGCCTGATTGAGCGCGTCCATCTGGGTTCCGTGGATGCGGTTAATCACATCGCGAGCGGCATCCAGGTAGCTGAGAGCAGGACTCATGGATTTCGTATGAAGCTCTTGCAAAACGCGTGAATCACGGGGTTTTGCCTATTTCACGTTTCG
>JAPPNA010000069.1 GCA_028873925.1 Bacteroidota bacterium
CAAAGCGGATGGCACCGGCCAACCGGTGGAGCCGCTGGTAGCCCGCGACCGATCCAGCCCGCATTCGGTACTCACTGGTGCGGTAGCACCATGTGTCGGTTGATGCGTTTATTCCGGCAGCGGCCATGGTGTCATTGGGGTTGCCATTGTGGGATCTCCCGGCAGAGTATACTTGCCCTCTTATGAGTCGGACAATGTTCGGTTCCATAGTTTTGCAAGAGGCTCACCTGTTAAAGTGCACGCAAGAACGCACAGCTCCCCTTGCCGGTTGCATTGGAGATGGAAGCTCAGACACTGATTGCAGTCTGTCCGCCGGAGTATTTTCCGCGGTTGGCGTACGCGGCCCGGATGCAGGTGGCCGATTACTTTGTGCTGGCCGACACCTTTCAGTACAGCCGCCAGTCCTACCAGAACCGAACCCGCATCCGCAACGCGCAATCCTGGCAGTGGGTGTCCGTCCCGCTTAAGGGGGGTCAGCATGGCCGCCCGCAGTGCACAACGCGGGTTCGCCAGGAGTCTGGATGGCGCACACGACATTGGAAGGCCTTCCTGTTCAACTACGGCGCAACACCGTTTTTTGACTATTTTGCGCCCCAATTGCAGGTATTGTTCGAATCCGAATGGCACACCCTGTCCCGACTTACCTGTCGCACGGCGCAACTGACGCACCGTTGGCTGGAATTCAGCGGATCCATGCTGCTTGCCTCTGAGCTGCCGGGTCAGCCAGCCTGCGTCCGTGATGTGCTGGACTGCCTGCCAACGGGCACCCTGGTTCGGGCGCAGGGGGTGCCGGAGCCGGGTGCCCGGTTGGAACTTGCGTATGAACATCCGCAGTATCGCCAGGCGTTTACGGGTTTCCATGCGCACATGTGCGCATTGGATCTGCTCTTCAATTACGGCCCGGACAGCGCGCGCATTCTGCGGACAGGCTCAGTACTAACGGAAATCTCCCCTTAATTCCAGTCTATTCCTCATGGATTCCCAGGTCCTTTGGGGCATCACGATTTGGCATCTGATTCTGGCAGTGCTGCTGGTGCTTATCGGTTTCGCAACCGGACCGGTACTGCGCCGATGGATCGCGCGGATGCCGGTTTTGGCCGACAGCTCCGCCTGGAGTGGCCGCCAGCTATGGATCGGGCCGGTGTCGCTCGCCGCTCTGGCCGCGTTCTTGATGGCCGCCGCGGAACTGCTGCAGCTGCCTATGGAAGTGGACATGCATGTGGGCAACGTCCTGACCGTCATCCTGGTTGGGGCACTGGCATTCTTTGCGATGCGCACCATCAGGCGGGTCCGCACTGCCGGTCAGACGCTGGATCCCAGGGATAGGCGGGCCCTGAGGCACCTGGTGCGCTCGCTGCAGGTTGTGATCCTGCTGATTGCGGGCATATTCATGATCGATGCGACCGTGTTTCCCCTGGCGGAACGCGTAGGCCGCCTATTGGAGGCTGAAGTGTTGTGGGGCATTACGGTGCTGCGGTTGCTGATTGGCACGGTCCTGCTGCTGTTAGGATTGTGGAGCCGTCCGCTGGTCCGCTGGGTCCTGCGGCGTACCTTGGGCAGTCAGCATCTGGCCAAGGGCGCAGCCTGGGTACGCGATGTGCAGGAACTGCTCCCGTATCCGCTGAGTTTGATTGCCCATGCCGCACTTTGGTATGTCGTCGGGCAGATCCTGCTGTTTCCGACAGAGCCGTTTGATGTTAGGCTCTGGGTAACAACGGCGCTGCTGGTAGCGCTGGTGCTGGCTGTCACATTCCTGGCCTGGCGGATGCTGGATGTGGGGTCGCGCATGGCATCCCGCCGGACGGCCCAGACCAAGTCCCGTTTGGACGACCAGCTTATCCCGCTGGTCCGCAAAGCATTCAAGATCACCGTAGCTCTGGTGGTAGCGGTGATCATCGTGGAAAAGATGGGTTTTTCGCCCATCAGCCTGATTGCCAGTCTGGGTGTCGGGGGGCTGGCGCTGGCACTTGCGGCTAAGGACACCATTGCCAATCTATTCGGATCCATGGTGATTTTTACCGACCAGCCCTTTCAGGTGGGTGATGGCATACAGGTGGGCTCGGTGGAGGGCGTGGTGGAAGAAGTGGGCCTGCGCAGCACCCGGATAAGGGCGTGGGACCGGGCCATGGCCACGGTGCCCAACCAGCAGTTCACCAGCACATCGGTAGTGAATCTGTCCGAGCGTCCCAACCGCCGGATCAGATTTGAAGTCGGCATTGGTTACGACGCGTCCGCTGCCGATATGGAAGCCTTCCTGGAGGCGGTGCGCACATGGCTCAGGAGCAGGGAAGGCCTCAACCACGACTCCGTTGTCGTCCACCTGACGCAATTTGCGGACAGCAGCCTGACCGTACTGGTTCAGGTGCTTACCGAAGCGGCTGATCTGGGGACCAGCATGGTGCTCCAGGAAGAGGTGATGTTGGGCGTTATGCGGCTGGTGGAGACCCACGGGCTGGAGGTGGCATTCCCAACCCGAACGGTACACATTGCGACACCGTCCGCGGCGATCCCCTCTGATGACTAAGCAGCGGCAGCTCAAACGGAGTATCTTGCGCAGAGCTTACGAGCGGAGTTAATGAAGAACGGGTACTGGACCAGGAACCTGCGCTATCTGGGATGGCTCCTGGCGGTGTGGTTTTTGGTTTCGCTGGGCTGCAGCGTTCTGTTTGTTGATGTACTGGATCAGATCCAGATCGGCGGATTCAAGCTCGGATTCTGGTTCGCGCAGCAGGGGACGATCTACGTATTTGTAGCTCTCATCTTTATCTATGTGTTTCTGATGAACCGCTTGGACCGGCAGGTGGAGGAGGAGGCGCAATGACCGCACAGGCATGGATTTTCATTATGGTCGGCCTGTCGTTTGCGCTGTACATCGGCATTGCGATCTGGTCACGAGCCTCTTCCACGGGTGAATTCTATGTGGCTGGCGGGCGGGTGCCGCCGGTGCTCAACGGCATGGCTACGGCCGCTGACTGGATGAGCGCAGCCTCATTTATTTCCATGGCGGGGCTGATCTCATTCATGGGGCGGGACGGGAGCGTGTACCTGCTGGGATGGACCGGCGGGTACGTGCTGCTGGCCCTGCTGCTGGCACCGTACCTGCGCAAATTCGGCAAATTCACCGTACCGGATTTTGTGGGGGACCGCTACTACTCTCAGACCGCCCGATTCGTGGCGGTGCTGTGCGCCATATTTGTGTCGTTCACCTATGTGGCGGGCCAGATGCGCGGCGTTGGGATTGTATTCTCCCGGTTTCTGGAGATCGACATCGTTCCCGGCGTGCTGATTGGCATGGGGATCGTGTTTTTCTATGCGGTGCTCGGCGGTATGCGCGGGATCACCTATACGCAGGTGGCCCAGTACTGCGTGCTGATTTTCGCGTACCTGGTGCCGGCGATATTCATTTCGCTGCTGATGACCGGCAACATCATCCCTCAGATCGGCTTCGGCAGCATGCTTGCGGACGGTTCTCAGACGTATCTTCTGGAAAAGCTGGATGGTCTGAGCGCGGATCTGGGATTTCACCTGTATACCCAGGGTCAGAAGCAGCTGATTGACGTGTTTGCGATAACCGCCGCGCTCATGGTCGGCACCGCGGGGCTGCCCCATGTCATTGTGCGCTTTTACACGGTGCCCCGGATGCGGGATGCGCGCACCAGCGCAGGCTGGGCGCTGATCTTCATAGCGCTGCTGTATACGAGTGCGCCGGCGGTGGCGGCGTTTGCACGCACCAATCTGCTGACCACCATCGCGGATGCGCCCTATTCGGAGGTACCTCAGTGGTTCACCAACTGGGAGAATACCGGCCTGATCCGGTTTGACGATAAGAATGGTGATGGCCTTATACAATACCTCGGCCCCAATGCGGATCAGGAGAATGAGCTCACCATTGATCCAGACATCATGGTGCTGGCCAATCCGGAGATTGCTAATCTGCCCGGCTGGGTGATCGGGCTGGTGGCGGCTGGAGGTCTGGCGGCCGCCCTGTCCACCGCCGCCGGTCTGCTCCTGGTGATTTCCACCGCCGTGGCGCGCGACCTGCTCAAGAAGGGATTCAGGCCGAACATTTCCGAAAAGCGGGAGCTGCTCACCGCACGCATTACCGCCGGCGTAGCGGTCTGTATCGCCGGCTATTTCGGCATAGATCCGCCCGGATTTGTCGCCCAGGTTGTGGCGTTTGCCTTCGGGCTGGCGGCGGCTTCCTTTTTTCCGGCCATCATTCTCGGCATTTTTTCGCGGCGCATGAACAAGTACGGTGCGGTCAGCGGCATGATTGCCGGGATAGTCTTCACGGCGGCCTACATCATCTTTTTCAAATTTGTCCGCCCCGAGCTCAATTCGGGCGAGTACTGGCTGTGGGGGATATCCCCGGAAGGGATCGGAACACTCGGCATGATGCTTAATTTTGCGGTAGCTCTGACGGTGTCGCGCTTCACGCCGGCACCGCCGGAGTCCATTCGGACGCTGGTGGATCGCATCCGCATGCCGGGCGGCTGATCCGCCGGGTAAACACGGACGCATTTGAATGGAATTCTTCATAAATTCGCATCCGCCTGATGGACAACAGCCGTGAGAAATGATGACAGGATCCGCCGGGTCTGAGGCTACCTCCGACATGCCAGCGGAAAATGCGGTCGGTGCCCCGTGTTCTGGTGCGGAGGTCATTCCGGTGCGTGCATCCAGATCCATAGGAGGGGTCGCCGGCGGCAGGGAGTCCCGCAGATTTCATGCGGCCCACCCGGGGCACCGGAGGGTTATCCCGCAGGCAGCCGAAGCCATTCGGGGCGGATGCCACAGATCGGTGGCGCGCACGCGAGCACTCAGACTGTGGGGCGGCTCTGCAGTGCACCTGCCGTTTGGACCAGGATGCGTGCCGGCACTCGGCCGGCAAATCCATGAAACCGTCTGGATTGAGCACATACCGACAACGCGGCCGGCAACGGGTGACCAATAGGGGAAACGAATGACATTCTCGGCAATTGATTACTTCGTGTTTGGGGCCTACTGCCTGCTGATTGTGACCTTGGGTCTCTGGGTTTCGCGTGGCAAGAAGGGGCAGACGCGAAGTGCGGAGGATTACTTCCTGGCGGGCAAGTCTCTGCCGTGGTGGGCGATCGGGGCCTCGCTGATTGCGTCCAACATTTCAGCCGAGCAATTCATCGGCATGTCGGGGTCGGGGTTCCGTCTCGGCCTTGCGATCGCGACCTACGAATGGATGGCGGCCATCACGCTGCTCTTGGTGGCGTGGCTCTTTATTCCGGTCTATCTGAAAAAGGGCATTTACACGATGCCGCAGTTTCTGGAGGTCCGGTACGATGCCCGCGTACGGACCTTGCTGGCGATATTCTGGCTGCTGGTGTATGTGTTTGTCAATCTAACCTCGGTGGTTTACCTGGGGGCGCTGGCGCTCAAGGGTATAATGGGGGTGCCCTTGGCGACCGGCGTGGCGGCGCTGGCGCTGTTTGCCACCGTTTACAGCGTGTACGGGGGGCTCAAGGCGGTGGCTTGGACGGATGTGGTGCAGGTGGTCTTTCTGGTCGGCGGAGGATTGCTGACGACCTGGCTGGCACTGGATGCCTATTCCGGTGGAGCCGGGGCCGTGGCCGGATTTTCAAAACTGCTGGCAGAAGTACCCGATCGGTTCAACATGGTCCTTCAGCAGGGCGAGCTCATGTACACCGACGACGATGGGGTCATGCAGGATGCGTGGGAGTTGCTGCCGGGTATCGGCGTGCTGGTGGGAGGCATGTGGATTGCCAATCTGTTCTACTGGGGGTGCAACCAGTATATCATCCAGCGTACGCTGGCGGCTCCGAGTCTGAAGGAGGCCCAGCGGGGGGTGGCTTTTGCCGGCTATCTGAAGCTGCTGCTGCCGCTTATCGTGGTGGTGCCCGGTATTGTGGCGTATGCGCTGGAGGCCCCCATCGGTACGGCTGATGAGGCGTATCCGTGGCTGTTGAACGCCTATGTGGGCACCGGATTCAAGGGGCTGGCATTCGCGGCACTGATCGCGGCCATCGTGTCTTCGCTGGCATCAATGATGAACAGCACCAGCACGATCTTCACGATGGACATCTACCGCAATTACATCAACCGAGGCGCATCCGAGGCCACACTCGTACGCACCGGACGGATTGTAGCGCTGGTCTGCATGGTGATCGCGGCACTCCTGGCTCCGCAGCTGGGTGCCCTGGATCAGGTGTTTCAGTATATCCAGGAGTACACCGGCTTTGTGAGTCCCGGCGTATTGGCCATATTTGTGCTCGGCCTGTTCTGGCGTGGTGCCTCCGCCAATGCGGCCATAGTCTCGGCGCTGCTGAGTATTCCGCTCTCGGTCAGCCTGAAGCTGACCGTGCCGGGCATGCCCTTTATAGATCGTATGGGGTGGGTGTTCGTGATCTCAGCCGCCGTAATCGTCCTGATATCGGTGATTGAGCGACGCAGTAAAGATGTCAGCGGTCCGCAGCTGTTCAGCCGGGGCATGATACGGACCGACCCGGTGTTTGCTGGCCTGGCGTTCGGCATCATGGCCATCACGGCGGCTCTCTACACAATTTTTTGGTAAATGAGTGCAGGGTATTGACATTTGCTAATTCTTTGTTCATATTTAGGGTCGGATCGTCGGGACCGGTAGGGTTCCGGGTGGGTCCGTGAGTTTTTCATTTTCTAACAGAGCGAGACAGACATGAGGACAATCAAGCTACTAACCGTGCTGGCGGCCGCCTTGCTGGTCGTGCCCGCTGCGCTTGCCCAGACGGGCAAGATTTCGGGCGTGATCACCGACGCGAGCACCGGAGAGACAATCCCGGGGGCGAGCGTGGTGATTGACGGGACGCAGCAGGGTGCGGCGACCCAGGCGGATGGGTTCTATTTCATCAATAATGTGCGCCCCGGCACCTACACGCTGCGCGTGTCGTTTGTCGGGTTTGTTTCCGAGGTGATTGAGAACGTACGCGTATCTACGGGTCTGACGACGACCATCAACGGACAGCTGCGTGAGGAGGCGGTCGGTCTGGACGAGGTCGTAGTGACCAGCGAGCGTCCGATTGTGCAGCTGGACGTGTCGGCCAATGTGGCCAGCCTGAACCCCGAGGCATTTGAAGATCTCCCGGTGGCGGGCGTAAGTGAGGTGCTGGATCTGCAGGCGGGTATTGAGCCGGGTCTCAGGGTACGCGGCGGCGGACTCAATGAAGTGGCCTTCGTCGTGGATGGCATGAATCTGCGCACCGGCCGGAATCATCAGCCTTTCACCAATATCAGCTACACCTCGCTGGAGGAGGTGCAGGTGCAGACCGGCGGATTCAACGCCGAATACGGCAATGTCCGCAGCGGCATTGTCAACGTCACCACGCGCGAGCCTTCCCGGACAGAGTATACAATTGATGCTCTGACCCGCTTTACGCCGGCACAGCCGAAGTCCCTGGAGGGATTGGGTGGGACCAATCTGGACAACTGCAATTTCTCCGGCACGGTGACCGGCGATTGTGACAGCTGGTATATCCGGCCGTTCCTGGATCCGGCCACATCGCTGGGCGGCACCGGCAATGGTGCTTGGGACAGCTATACGCAGGACCAGTACAACGGATTTGAAGGCTGGAACACACTGGCCGAGCGGCTGCGCAACGATGAGGGATTTGATGTGACTGCGCAGGACATGATCGAGTACTTTAAGTTCACGCACCGCAAGGATAATGAGATCACGATCCCCGATTACGAAGCGGATGTGACGGTTGGCGGCCCGTTGATCCCGGTGCCTTCGGTCAACAGCAAACTTGGCGACCTGCGCTTTTTGGCCTCCTATCGCGGCACGCAGACGGCCTACATCTACCCGCAGTCCCGTAATGCCTTCACCAATCAGACCATTCAGGCCAAGCTTATCTCCAACATTTATCAGGGGATGAAGCTGAGTGCGCAGTTCATGAAAGGTGTTGAACGCGGCATTAACCGCTGGCAGGGGTCGGCAGATCTCCAGATGTATCAGGGCAACATGCCCGCCTACCCCTGGTGGGGTGCCGGAACCGAAATCGTTGATGGCATCAACCGGCGCGGTCGGGTGATCCTTTCAGATGGGGCATTCCCACTGGCCAATGTGGATCACACGCTGATCGGGGGTAATTTCACCCACACGCTGAGTGCAAGCACTTTCTACGAGGTGAGTGCGCAGAGGATTTCCTCCAAGTATCGCAGCCACTTCCCGAATCTGCGGGATGGCTCCTACATTGACGGGGATGGCAATTTTGTGCAGATTCCCTACACGAACAACCTCGGGCGTCCGACACCGGCCGGTCTGGCCAACATGGACCGCCTGACCTGCTTCGGCGGGGCCAGCGATCTCAATGGCGATGGCGCGACCACACCGTACTGTGCCGGAGATGAGCCGTTCGGATTCCTGGGTCAGGGGGGTAACCTGATCGGCGGCGCGGAAACCACCGGAGGTCACTGGGTCAAGACCCGTGATACGTCAGACGTGAGCGTATTTACGGGCCGCTTTGACCTTACCAGTCAGGTTACCCGGACATTGCAGATCAAGACGGGTGCTGAGCTGATCGTCAGCGACTATGACCTCAACTACAAACGCGTTAATCTGGCGCTGGTTGGTCCAGAACCGGAAGCGGACTATCCCTTTTCGCGCACCCCCATTCAGGGGGCCGCCTACGCGCAGGGTAAGCTGGAATTTCAGGGTATGATCGCGAATTTGGGTTTGCGCCTGGATTTCTTTGATGCGAACACGCCCTGGTGGCAGACGGAGAATTATTATGACCCGGCATTCCGTCAGCGCGTCGATGGCCTGGATGAGCTGCTGCCCAAGGAAGATCCTTCGGCCCAGATATTTGTGAGCCCGCGGGTGGGCATCTCCTTCCCGATTACCGCCGAGAGCAAGTTATATTTCAACTACGGCCATTTCCGTCAGATGCTGAATCCGTTTGATGTGTTCGGCATCCAGCAGTCACGCAACGGCGGCATTGATGTCATGGGCAACCCGGATCATCCGATGCCGCTGACGGTGGCCTATGAGCTGGGCTTTGACCAGAACATCCTGGATCAGTACCTGCTGCGCGTGAGCGGCTTTTACCGGGACATCCGCAATCAGCCGCGTAACGTTTTGTATCGCGGACTCGGCAGCGTGGTGCAGTATTCCACGAAGCAGCCTTGGAATTACGCGGATGTCCGCGGTGCGGAAATCACCGTCACGAAGCTGCGCGGCAAGTTTATCCGCGGTTTTGTGAACTACACGTTCCTGCAGACCAAGTCCGGCAACTTCGGCTACAGCCAGTTTAATGAGAACACCTTCCAGCAGCGCAATTACCTCCGGACCTCAACGGACTACCGGATTGGCGCGCCGCTGGCCGAGCCGTTTGCCCGGGCCAACCTGCTGTTTCTGACTCCGAGCGGTTTTATGCCCAATATTGCTAACGGCCAGCTGCTGGGCGACTGGCGGGTGAGTCTGCTGGGCGAGTGGCGCCAGGGCAGCAACTGGATCTGGGGAGGGGGGGCAACGGCTCCGCCTGAGCTTCAGGAGAATGTACGCTGGCGCAGCTACGTGAATTTCGATTTGCGGTTCACCAAGCACATCAACACGCAGTTCGGTGGCGCGCAGGTGTTCCTGGATGTGGCCAATGTGTTCAATAGGCGTCACTTGTACAGCTCGACCGGTTTCCACCCGGATAACCGCGACTTTGACAAGTACATGTGGTCGCTCCATCTGCCGGAAGACACGTTTGACCAGATCAATGGCGTGGATGCGGATGCTGCTTATGTGGATAAGGAGAATCTGCCCTACATCTGGGTGCCCGGCGACGATAAGCCGGGCGTGTTCCGCCATCCGGATGTGGCGTATCAGCCCGTGGAGGCAGTCGGCAGTCTGTCCGGTCTCAACGATCCGAATGCGGCGGCCTGGTATTGGGCTCGTGACACCGGAACGTATTCCCGCTGGAATGGCTCAGCATTTGAGACTGTGCCGGACAATGAGGTTCAGCAGGTGCTGGATGACAAAGCCTACATTGACATGCCGAACCTCAGGTTCAACACGTTCCTGAACAACCGGCGGATCACCTTGGGCGTGCGGTTAACCTTCTAAACTACTGATACTCCCGGCCGCCCGGGCTTAGTGTCCGGGCGGCTGTGGCAGTCAACCAAATCGAATTGAAAGCAGATATGAGAAAGTACTATTATACACCGGTGCTTGTGGCGGCACTCCTGTTGTTGGGAGCGGCTGATGTACACGCCCAGTTTACGGCCAAGTGGCTGGATATCGGGACGTTCCACGGTACCTACACGGAATCCGGTGCTCAGCATGAGGGTAACTCCTCGGCAGCGGATGGCATGGAATGGCCGGCCCTTATGCGCAACAGCAGCCATTTCCGCGCAAAGGCTCTCTGGCTCGGCACCAAAGACTGGACGGATCCCAATGGTCAGAATTGGCCGTATTTTGTGGCCCGGATCGGACCGCGTACCGCCGGTGCGGATGTCACATTCCCGGTTCAGAATGTGCTGATCAGCCGGACCGAGGATACGGAAGTGACTGTGGATGGCGCATTATCTTTTGACAATGTCGCCATTGTGGACGAGGTGAATCCCGGCCTGGTTGCCGATCGGATTGTTCACAATATTCACAACACGCTCATCGGCATAACCGTTGACCGCAAGGCCTACGGCTATGTGAACCAGGCTCACGACGATTATCACATCATCGAGTATGTCTACACCAACACTGGTAATACCGACGATGATGAGGAAATTGAACTCGGCAGTCAGACCCTGAAAGACACCTATTTCTTCCGGATTCACCGCTGGCGGGGCAGTCTGCAGGGTGCCTGGACGGTCAGTGGTGGTCAGGTATGGGGTAAGTTCAGCATGGTGGATGTCGTTGGGGATGGCCACGCGGACTATCCGATCTCCTTTACGAGCCAGTACCTTTGGATTGGGGTGGATCCTGAGGCACAGTCGCAGTACGACCGCATTGGCGCGCCGCTCATCACGGAGAATCAGTGGGTGGCCAGTGGTGACTCATTGGGACGCTTGGCCGGGGCCTCCTTTATCGGGCGGACTACGATCCATGCGGACAATTCGCCCACTGATAACCGGTATGTCCGCTGTACGATGGCTACGATTGATACCTGCCAGCCGCGCACCATGGGCTTTATGGACTCGGACGAAGCGCTCACAGCCGATGGCAGTCCGCACGAGGATTATTACGAGTGGGGGATTCGCACACGTGAGAACCCGGATCGGATTCCCGGCGGCTCACAGCACATGTTCCCGCACTACGCCGACCGGATCGAGCCCAGCGGTATATTCTGGGAAGCCAAGAATGACGCTTCTACCGGTAAGCAGGGCGGCCATGCCGTAACGACGGCGTACGGACCCTATGATTTTGCGCCGGGTGAGAGTGTGCGCATTGTCGTGGTTGAGGCGGTTGGCGGACTTACGCTGGATGCTTCGCTCAAAGTGGGTCGCGCCTATAAGCTGGGTGGCGTGGATAAGGACACTGACATCATTTCCTACGACGCGGACGGAGATGGCATGATCATGCAGGGCGACTTTGATTATTCCATCAATCAGATGGATGTGGACGGGGATGGCATGTTTGACAGCTTCGGACACGGCCTGGAGGCCATGACCAAGAATCAGTGGACAATGACCGCAAGAGACTCCATGTTCACCACGCTTCAGCGTGGGATCAACCTCTATGCGGCCAGCAACAACATGTCTACCTATCCGGTGCCGGAAGCGCCGCACGCGCCGCTTACCTTCAGCGTCACCGGACGTCCTGATCGGGTTGAGCTGCGATGGGATCCGCCCGCGGGTGGCCCGAGCCGGACCGCCTGGGAGCTGTACCGCACCTCCCGGTTTGAAGACAATCTATATGAGAATTGCGTGGATTTGAACCGGAGCGTCTCGCAGGTCGTCGATAACAATGTGGTCTGCGGCTATGACATGATTGCCCGCCTGGATGCAGGCGCGAACTCCTATGACGATACGGACCTGAACAGGGGTACGGACTACTACTACTACCTCCAGGCCATTGGCGGGCCTCAGCCTGATGATGCTGATGGCATAAGCGGCACACCGGGCGGCTATCCGCTGCGCAGTGCTCAGTCGCTCACCCAGACCTATCAGCCGGTCAACCTGAAGCGGCCTCCGTATGGTTCCAGCGGATCGGTAGCAGATGCCCGGATTGTACCGAATCCCGTTAATCTCGGGTCGGATGAGACAGTTCGCTTTGTCCAGGAGGATCGGGTTGCTTTCTTCAACATTCCGGGTAATTGCACCATCAAGATCTACACGGAAATCGGCGAGCTTGTGCACACGATTGAGCATACCGATGGAAGCGGGGATGAATTGTGGAATCTGACCACGAAGTCGCGGCAGCTGTTGGTCAGCGGCATTTACATTGCGGTGATCACCGACAATGATAACGGCCAGGAAGCGATTCAGAAATTCACCGTCATCAGATAACCAATGGCAGGCACCTTCCCGGCCTGATCGGGCCGGGAGGGAAGCTGCTGCAACATTTACTTACAATGAATAAGCGCTACGTTTTTTTGACCTTGGCCATATTGGTGCTGCCCGCGGTGGCGTACGGGCAGTCGGGCCTCACACCGGATACGGATGTGACCACGCAAAAGCGGGCTCAGACCGGCATGAAGTTTCTGAGCACCTCTGTGGACGCGCGGGCTTCGGCATTGGGCTCGGCCCTGACGGCGGAAATGGTGGGGTCGTCTTCGTCCATGTTTTACAATCCGGCCAGCATGGCCTTCATGCCGGGACGATTCCACGCCTCGGCCGGCATGCTGAGCTGGATCGCTGACATCAGTTACAATCAGGCCAGTGTGGCCTTCAGGCCCGGTGGCAGCACCAATTACGGTGTCGTCGGCGTGTCGTTTGTGGGCGTTGACTACGGGGACTTTATCGGTACCGTCCGCGCCAATAACGAGGCGGGATTCGTTGAAACAGGTTCCTATACCCCGTCAGCGATGGCGGTCGGGCTGGGTTATGCCCGCTCTTTCGGTGACCGGTTTTCGGCCGGAGGCAATTTGAAGCTCGTCTTCCAGAACCTGGGCGATGGTTTTGCGACGAGTCAGAATTTTGAAACCGGCGTGGTGGCGACCACCGAAAGCTATGAGGCTAATACCGTGGCCTATGATTTCGGAATCGTATACGCGACCGGGTTTGAGAGCCTCGTCATTGGGATGAGCGCCCGCAACTTTGCGCAGGAGCTGACCTATGTGCGCGAGCGGTTTGAGCTGCCGCTGACGTTTCAGATCGGTGTCTCCATGGATGTGGTGGACCTGACCAGTCTGGATCCCGATATGCACGCGCTCCAGTTGCATGTGGACGCGCAGAGGCCGCGTGACTTCTCGGAACATCTGCGTTTCGGCCTTGAGTACACCTTTATGGGTATTGTTTCACTCCGGGGCGGATTTGAGCAGGCGGGTGTGAGCGAAGAGCAGGGCCTCAGTGCTGGGGCCGGATTGCAGTACACTTTCGGCGGCTTTGATGTCGGTGCTAACTACACGTTCACTGATTTCGGTGTCTTCGGCAGTGTAAGCCGAATCGGCATTCAGGTGGGCATGTAGATCCCACATAACCTTTTCCCCTACAGCCGTTGGCTGTTAGGGCAGGCGGAGAATCTGGGCAACCGGGTTCTCCGTTTTCTATGCAATCAGGTTGCCGCCCAATGACTTTACGCCCTGCTTTGCTGCTGGTCGTGCTGGTAGGGGTTTGCGGCTGTGGGCACGAGCCCGCCCCGGAGAGGTCCGTTGCCCTGACGGATGTCACCCGTGAGGCGGGGATTGGCGGATTCAAGCACGACAACGGCGAGGTCGGCGACAAGTACTATGCGGAACAGATGGGGTCCGGGGCCGGGTTTCTGGATTATGATGGTGATGGCTGGCAGGATATTGTGCTCATGGGGGGTGGGCAGTGGCAGCGTTCCCCGTATGGCTGGTATAAGCCCCTGTGGCTTTATCGTAATCGGGGGGATGGCACCTTTACCGACGTTACCGAGGCAGCGGGGATCACCGGCATTGAGGCCTACACGATAGGGATAGCAGCTGCCGATTATGATAATGATGGCGATGCGGACTTCCTGCTGACCAATCTTGGCCGGAATATGCTGTTTCGCAATGAGGAAGGTGTATTCACGGAAGTGGGCCGCGAGGCGGGCGTGAGTGCGCATGACGAATGGAGCAGCTCGGCGCTGTGGATTGATGGCAATAATGATGGGTGGCTCGACGTATTTGTGGGCAACTATGCGGACTGGTCGCCCGCTACGGATAAGTTCTGTCCGGAAGGCGGTACGGTGAAGCTCTACTGCGTGCCCGCAGATTACGAGGGAATCTCAAGCCGCTACTTTGTCAATCAGGGGGATGGCACGTTTGTTGAAGAAACCCAGGAGGCAGGGCTGGTGCACACGCTGGGCAAAGCGCTCGGGGCGGCGGAGTGGGATTTCAATCTGGATGGCTGGTCAGACTTTGTCGTGGCCAACGATGGAGAGGGGGATCTGCTCTATGAGAATCAGGGCGGCACCTTCATGGAAAGAGGCGTGCCCAGTGGCATTGCTTTCAGTGAGCACGGGGAGGCGCGTGCGGGAATGGGGATTGACATCGGCGTAACGGATTCAACCGGGGAGCCATCCATCTTTGTCGGCAATTTCTCGGAGGAAATGATCGGTGTCTACCGATACCTGGGCCACGGTCTGTTTGCGGATCGGGCGGCGCTTTCACGCATTGGTCAGCCGAGCCTCAACACCCTGACCTTCGGTCTTTTTCTGATCGATATTGAGCTGGACGGGGATCTGGATCTGTTTGTCGCTAACGGACATGTCTACCCTGATCGCCTGGTAGGGCAGGACAAGATCACCTACCGGCAGCGCGCGCAGCTGTTCATCAATAATGGTGAGGGCACCTTTACCGAAACCGATCCTTCGGAGGCTGTTCCCCTATCAATGTATCTGGTGGCCCGCGGTGCCGCGTATGCGGACTATGACCGCGATGGGGATCAGGATATTCTGGTGGTTGAGAATCACGGTGCCGCCCACTTGTGGCGTAACGATACCGTCGGTCACAACTGGCTTCGCATAACGGTGGCCGGGACCACCGGCAACCGGGATGGCCTGGGCGCACGCATCCTGGTCTATACCGACGATCACCGCCAGGAACGGCGTATCCGTTCCGGGTCAAGCTACCTGTCGCAGTCTGAATTTGCAGCGGTATTCGGCCTGGGGTCCTACGAGGCAGCCGACAGTGTAAAGGTGTACTGGCCGACCGGCCGCTTGGATGTGCTGCACTCGGTGGCGGCGAATCAGGCCCTGCATCTGGCAGCTGGGACCTGGAAAACCGTGGACATGCCGGGGGTGAACTGATGTGGAGAGGTCTGCTCCTGTTGGCTGTTGTGTGCGGATGCCGCAGCGCCTCCGCGCCCGAAGAGCCGGAGGCTTTGTTTGCTGAGGTTACCGCAGCGGCCCGTCTGACGGGTCTGATGCATATCAACGGTGGCTACGGCGAATCCTGGGCACCGGAAATCGTAGGGGGCGGCGGCGGATTCATCGACTATAACAGTGATGGCTGGCTGGATATCATTGTGGTCACCGGAGGTTCGTTTGAAGGGAAACCCCCGCTGTTGGGCCACCCGGCGCTGCGCCTGATGCGCAATCTCGGCGATGGCACGTTCGCGGAAGTTACGCATGAGACGATGCTGTCTCAGCTGCGGGCCTACAGTATAGGGCTGACGGCAGGCGACTACGACAATGATGGAGATGATGATCTGTATGTGACTACGCTGCACCAGAACCTGCTGCTGCGCTACGAGGAGGGCCTGTTTGTGGATCGGACCGAAGAAGCCGGCCTCGGGCAGACCAGTGAGTGGAGCACCAGTGCCATGTTCTTTGACGCGGACCGGGATGGGCATCTGGATCTGTATGTGGGGACCTATGTGGACTGGTCGCCCGAAAAAGATCGGTACTGCGGATTTCAGGGTGAAAAAGTCTATTGCACTCCAGAGCTGTACACCGGCATCTCCGGGCGTTACTATCACAACAACGGAGACGGCACCTTTACGGAACGGACGGAAGCAGCCGGATTCCTCACGGGGGTGGACGCGGCGCGCGACAAGACGCTCGGCGTTGCGGAAATGGATGCCAACGGGGACGGATGGCCGGATGTGGTGGTAGCGAACGACACCGAACGTGACATGCTCTTTGTCAATTTACAGGATGGTACGTTCATGGAGCAGGGTATTGCCAGCGGCATTGCCTATGATCACCACGGCAAGCCGCGTGCTGGGATGGGCGTGGATGTGGGTGTGGTGGATCAGTCCGGCGAGCCGACCATCTTCGTGGGCAATTTCTCAGATGAAATGGTCGGCGTGTACCGCCACACCGGGGGCGGCCTGTTTGCGGACCGGGCCGCCAGCTCACGTATCGGCCAGCCCAGCCTGCGAACCCTGACCTTCGGACTGCTGCTGCTGGATGCTGACTTGGATGCCGATCTGGACCTGCTGATCGCCAACGGACATGTGCAGACGCACATTGCGCATATTGTAGATGGCGTGACCTTCCGCCAGCGCCCTCAGCTGTTTCTCAATGATGGCAGCGGCCAGTTTACGGAAGCGGCGGCAGTAGGCCCGCTGGCTGAGCCGATCGTGGCGCGTGGCGCGGCGTACGGAGATTACGACCGTGACGGAGACCTGGATGTGCTGCTGACGGAAAACAACGGGCCGGTCCGTTTATGGCAGAACAGGACGCAGTCGGCCGGCTGGCTGCGAGTTACCCTGGAGGGACGCGAGAGCAACCGTAATGCCTACGGCGCGCAACTTGAACTCTGGAGCCAGGGCCAGCAACAGGTGCGGCGTGTGCGATCAGGCGGCAGTTACCTTTCACACTCTGATCCCGCCGCCGTTTTCGGACTCGCGGCCGACGCAGACAGCCTGATTATCCGTTGGCCGAGCGGGCAGGTTGACAAAATGGGAACGGTTGCGGCAAACCAGGCTGTACATATTGTTGAAGACGCGCCGGCGCAATGAACAGGCTTCTTGTGGTGCTGCTGGTCGGGATCGCCCCGATGGCCGGGTGCGGCCCTGAGGAAAGCGCGCAGACCGACATGAGCGCCCCGATCAGCGCTCCGATTCAACTAACTGAGATTACCGCCGAGGCGGGCTTGGGAGCGTTCCGCCATGAAACCGGTGCCTTCGGTCAGAAATGGTTTCCGGAAACCATGGGGGCGGGAGCCGGCTTTCTGGACTATGATAACGATGGCTGGCAGGATATTCTGCTGGTGGCAGGGGGCACCTTTGACGAGTCTCCGCCCGATGCATTGCGCCTGTACCGCAACAGCGGGAGGGGGCGCTTTGACGAGGTGACCGGGCTGGCCGGGCTGGCCGGATTGAAAGCTTATGCGTTTGGGATCACCGCCGCCGATTATGACAATGATGGCGATACGGATGTGTTTGTTACCACGCTGTCCGGGAATCTCTTTCTGCGTAATCTGGGCGGACACTTTGAAGAGGTGGCCCGGGATGTCGGACTCGGCGGCACCCGGGAGTGGAGTTCGGCGGCTGTGTTCTTTGATGCCGACCGCGACGGATGGCTGGATCTGTATGTGGGCAATTATGTGGACTGGTCCCCAGAGAAAGATATCTGGTGCTCGCGGGTCGGGGACACCAAGGCGTACTGCACCCCGGAGCTGTACTCGGGGATTGGAGGTCGGTTCTATCGCAACCTCGGAGATGGCACGTTTACCGAAATGTTACAGGAATTTGCCGACCTGCCCGGCAAGACGCTGGGGGCCATCAGCCTTGACTATAACCGCGACAACTGGCCGGACCTGGTGGTGGCTAACGATACCCAGCGGGATCTGCTGTTTGAGAACCTTCAGAATGGGACCTTTTCGGAAAAAGGCATGTTGAGCGGTATTGCGTTTGACGAAAACGGGCGGGCCCGGGCCGGCATGGGGATTGATGTGGGCGTAGTCGACCCAACCGGCGAAGAGACCGTCTTCGTCGGACATTTCTCCGGTGAAATGGTCGGGGTGTATCGTCATTCACGTCGCGGATTCTTTGCGGATCGGGCGGCGGTGTCACAGATCGGACACCCCAGTCTGCGCACGCTAACCTTCGGACTGGTGCTCTTTGACGCGGATCTGGATGCGGATCTGGACCTGCTTACCGCCAACGGCCACATTACCGAAGACATCGGGGAGGTGGAAGAAGGCGTATCCTACAGGCAGCGGGCGCAACTCTATGTCAACGACGGGACCGGCCGATTCATTGAAGCGGCCCCGGAAGGCGTGCTGGCCGACCCGCTGCTGGCTCGCGGGGCGGCTTGGGCGGACATTGATCAGGATGGTGATGCCGATGTGCTGATCACCGAAAACGGCGGGCCGCTGCGGTTGTGGCGCAATGATACCAAGGGTGGCCATTATCTGCAGATTCGGTTGCGCGGCACCCACAGCAATCGGGATGGGATTGGCAGCCGCGTCGTGGTCGTCGCCGGTGACACGAGGCAGGAGCGTTACGTACGGGCCGGGGCCAGCTATCTGTCCCAAAGCCAGTTGGCTCCGCTGTTCGGACTGGGTCCGGCAACAGCCGTAGACACCCTGCGTATCCATTGGATCAGTGGACTGATCACGGAAGCAGGCCCGTTTTCTGTAAATCAGGTCGTCAATATCCGGGAAGGTGAGTAAAGCAAGGCTGTTATGCGGATGTGTGCTGTCGGCCGGGCTGATACTGGCGGCGTGCGAGCCGTCCGAACAGCGGCCTGAACTGGGCGCGGAAGAACGGGCGATGATGTGGGAAGTGCAGGCGGCCATAGAAGAGCAGCAATACCTCGGGGCGCTAAGTATCATTGATAGCGTGCTGAAGCGGGTGCCGGATCGGGTGGAACTGCACGCGTTGAGGGGGGATGTTTTGTCGGATCTGTACCGTTTTGATGATGCCGAAGAGGCGTACCTGAGGGCTCTTGAGCTCGATTCTGACGCGTCGGGCCTTGCTTTTTCCTTGGGCAACAATGCATTCTTTGTGAGCCGCTACCGGGATGCTCTGGGGTACTATCAGGCAGAACGGCGCAATGTTGCGCGGTCGGATACGGTGGCGCTGGCCGCGATTTGGGCGCAGACCGGGCGTGTGTACGACCGGCTTGGTGTGGTGGACAGCGCGCTCATCGCTTATGAATCCGCACTTGAGCACAGGCCCTCCTATGCGCAGGCGTGGGCCTGGCTGGCGGAGTTGCATGAGGATCAGGGGGCGTTGGAGGAAGCGCTGGCGTGTGCGGAACATGCGGTGGATCTGGATGCCGCGGATCCTGATTTCAACTATCTGGCGGGGCGGTTGAAAGTGCAGGCGGGCCTATTGGACGATGTTGCCGCCCATCTCAACGTTACACTCAGCTCCCAGCCCTGGCATGTGGGCGCGAACTATAATATGGCGCGATATCTTCTGGTCCGGGAGCAAAGCGAGGAGGCCGTGCATTATCTGGAGGAAACAGATCGCCTGCAAATCATCAATGCCGACATCATTCTGGCGAGATTTGCGGTGCAGAACAATCCATTGGGCCAGGAAGAATGGCTGATGCTGGCAGAATTGTACGGTAGAGCCGGACGCCATCCCGAGCGAGTAGAAGCAATCCGTATCGCCCGACAGTTAAACCCGTGATCCACAGCGCCATGAAGCGTACCCTTATCCTGCTCTGCGTCATCGGACTGTCCTGTCAGTCGGGCAATGATCTGACGATTGCCGAGCGTCAGCGGCGGGAGCTGGCACCGGATGCGGCCCGATGGCTGATTGAGGCGGAACGCGCTTATGACCGGGGGGTGTATGAACTGGCGCTGATGTACACCGACAGCGTAGAGGCTTCCGCTGCTGATCTTGCGGATGTGCACTATTTGCGTGGACACATCTACACCAATCTGAACCGACTGGACATTGCGCACGCGGCCCACGAGAAAGTCATCGAGGTCGATCCCGCCTATCCGGGTGCCCGATTCCATATGGGCGTGAACAGTTTCCGTAGGGGCAAACTGCGTGACGCGATCCGGTATTATCTGGCGGAGGCCGCAGAAGTGGCACCCACCACCCAGTTGTATCACGAATTGGGACGTGCCTATGCGAAGCTGGGTGTACCGGACAGTGCCCGATGGGCGTATGAGGAGGCGATCAGTCTGGACTCCACCAACACCATGGCCTACATGTGGCTCGGTCAGCTGCTGGAAGAGGGAGGTCAGGTGGCGGAGGCGCTGGGTTATTCGCTCAAAGGCCTGGCGCTTCGGCCGGATGACTTGGACTACCAGTATATCGTCGGCACCCAGTACCTGCGGCTGCTGGATCATGATTCCGCCCGGATATATCTCGAGCCGATTGCCCGGGCATGGCCCTGGCATCATGGGGCGCAGTACAACTTGGGGCAGGTTTACCGCAGACTAGGCAAAGAGGACGAAGCCCGGCGGTACGAGGTCAGAGCGGACAGTGCGCAGCAGATGCAGCAGCAGATCAATGAGGCGGAAGATGCCATCAATCACGATCCCGACAACCTGGACAACTGGATCCGACTGGGGACCCTGCTGAGGGAGTCCGGCCAGTACGCGCGGGCCATTGAGGCATTCAAGGTGGCCGCGGTGAATATGCCCTGGAACCTGATTCTCCAAGTTAACCTGGCTACGCTGGAAATGGAGAATGGAGATCTTGAGGCGGCGATTGCCCGGTACCGGGCGGTACTCAGTGCGGACGCGGAACTGACCGATGCCTGGCTTAATCTGGGGGTCGCTTATGCCAACAACACGCAGTACGCAGCCGCACGGGCCGCCTGGGAGCAGGTGCTCCGTATGGACCCCGCCAATCCGGCGGCCAGATCGCACTTATCACAACTGGATGCTTTGGATGAATCGGAAAGCAGTCTGTAACACGCTGCTGGTGCTGTGTATGGCGGCCGGATCGGCTCACGCGCAACTGATGCAGGAAGGGCAGTGGTTGGGCCGTATCATTCATCTGACCGGGCGGTACATGGATACCGTCAATGAGGTGCGCTACGAAGACGGTGCATTGGCCATCACCATGCGGGTCAACAACTACGGTCCGTTCGAATTTGAACAGATCCGGCTGACACCGGACAGTCTGTCGTTTGCCTGGCAGCCCTCCTTTGAGCTCAAATGCACCCTTAAGCTGCTGCCTGACGGGGTTTATCAGGGTGCCTGTATGGATCCGTGGGGCGGATTCGGCGGAATCGTGCTGGGACCGCCGGGTACGGATGTAGATGCGGTAGCCTTGCACGAGGAAACCATCGAGCGTATTGCCGGATGGACACCGCCCCCGGTGGAGGAGCCGCTGCTGGTGCCGGAGTATCCCCAAGGGAAAACGGCCATAGTAGGCGAAAAAGAATTCAACTTTGTTGCGGCAGGCAGCGGTCCGGTGACCATAATTCTGGAGGCGGGGCTGGGGGATCACCTGGGAGTCTGGGAAGATCTGCACCAACGACTGGCCCGCTCCACGCGCGTAATTGCCTATGATCGGGCTGGCATGGGACTCTCGGAGGTCGCAGACACCCCGCGAACGCCCGAGCAGATGGCCATTGAGTTACGCGGGGTCCTGCGGGAGGCCGGGGCGGCGGGGCCCTATGTGCTGGTCGCGCACGCCGAAAGCGCGTTCATGGCGCGCCGGTTTGCGTCACTGTATGGGAGCGACATCAAGGCGCTGATCCTGATTGAACCGCATCACGAAAATCAGGCCGCGATGTGGCGTGCTCTGTCGGAGGTGTCCTGGAACCGATATTGGAATCAGAAGAAGGCTTTTTATTCACAGCTGTCCGGCGGCACGGCCGATGAGCATGCAGCCTATGCGGCCATCATTGATGGCGGGAGTTTTCCAGGGCTGGAGGCAGTTCCTACGGTGCCCACTTATGTCCTTAGCGCGGGCCGCTCCCGGTCCGATCCTTCCTGGGTGGGCGAATCCGTGCTCGGACGCCGGCATTGGGCCAATTTGCACGCGACCTGGGTCAGAGCCATGCCCGAAGGCCATCATCTGGTGTTCCCGGCCAGCGGACCGTACATTCATCACGAAGATCCGGATGGTGTGGCCCGACTGATTGAGGGACTCCTGGAATAGGTTCACCGGACGTGCTGCACCTGGAAGGTTTGGAGGGTCGCGTTTTGTGAAAGCACGCGAATGAAGTAGGTGCCGCCCGGCAGCGCGGCCGGTCCGAACTGCAATGACCACGGCACATGCAGGGCGGGTTGACCCCTGTACAGCGTTTGGATGCGCCGCCCTGTGACATCAAACACATCCACCTGAACCGGCAGCTCAGAACCGGCAACCAGCGAAAGTTGCGTCCGGGTAAAAAACGGATTCGGGTAGGGGCCGGTAATCGTCAGTCCGGGCTCGTAAAGCCTGACCGTCAGCGGATCAGTGACCACCGATGCGCCTGTTGGGCTGATCTGGCGAATCTGAAACGTGTGTGGGCCGGAATGGAGATTCTCCACCGTATAAGAATAGGTTGTGGGGGCCTTCCCGTGCACCGAGCCGGCCACCGATACATCCTGACCCGTAATGATCTCCACATCAAAGCGAAGCCCGATAGCCGGTGCGTCGGTCTGCCAGTAGAGGCGGGCCGCCTGCTCTTGGGGTTCCACCCGCAACCCGCTTACCTGCACCAGCGGGAATTCGCCGCAAAGCGTGTTCAGACTTATCCCGCAGATATTGGGGCCGAAGGCCCGGTAGTCAGGTTGATCCGGCATGCACAGGCCCGGATTGCCAGAAAAATCGCACACCTGCGCGCGCGATCCGAGCGAAGCTACAGCCAGCGGTACGGGGCCGGACAGCTGATTGTCACTCATATTCACTACCGACAATGCGGTCAGCGTGGAGAGTGAATCGGGCACTGGGCCGCTCAGCACATTACCGGACAGATTCAGCTCTTCCAGCAACACCAGCTCACCCAGCGCACCGGGCAGTCGGCCGCTTACCGCATTGTCAGCAAGGTGCAGGCCGGTGACTCGGTCACCCGTGCAGCTCACACCGTGCCAGCGGCAGAGATCTCGGGTAGCCAGCCAATCGGAGCGGGTCGTCCAGGCCGTGCCTCCGGTGGCTGCAAAGACGGCTTCCAGCGCATCACAGTCGGTGCCTGCGCATACCCTGCAGGTGCCATCTTTAGGCAGTCCGCAGACGGGCTCTAAATCCGCGTATACCGGATTGTCCGGGATGCAGAGCTGATTGCCGCTCAGCGAGCAGGAATTGATGCCGGCGGCAAATCGGGCCGTATGCAACGGAAGGGCACCGGCAAGGTCATTGTCCGCCAGGGAGAGCCAGATCAGGCGACTCAGATTGGCGAGAGTGTCCGGCAGAGCCCCGGTGAGAGCATTGCCGCTCAGATTCAGTGAACGCAGCTTCGTAAGGCGGCCGAGTGCAGTCGGTACCGGGCCGGTGAACAGATTGCTGCTCAGATCCAGATCCTCCAGTGAAGTCAGCGCGGCGAAGACATCCGGAATCGTTCCGGCCAGCTGATTGCCGCTCAAGTCCATTCGGCGGACATTCCCGAGTTCGGCGAAGGATTCCGGAACGGGCCCGGTCAGCTTGTTGTTTGCCAGACTCAGCTGCTGAAGGCTGGCCAGATTCCCGTATTCCATCGGGATGCTGCCGGTGAAATCATTGTTACCCAACAGCAACACCTCAAGATGCTCAAGCTGTCCCAGCACGGCCGGCAGATTGCCGGTGAGCTTTCGGAATCGATGCCCGGGGCCGCTGTTGTCAATGCGCAGCTCCCGCAGCTGCGTCAGACGGGACAGCTCACCGGGCAGTGAGCCGCTTAAGTCGTTGCCGGAGAGGTCGATTTTTGTTATCCGTCGGGGCCAGCCTTCAGACAGACAGGTAACGCCGTACCACTCGCAGGGTTGATTGGAGCGGAGCCAGCCCCGGATATTGATCCAGTTCGGCCCATCCGTATCAAAGAAGAGCTTTTCGAGCGTGCGGCATTCCTCCAGGGATATCTGCGTGATCAGCGGGCAGCGCTGAAACTGGGCGTGCGCCGAAGTAGTGTGCAGGGTGCCGATGGCAGCGAGCACAAGAGCAGTGATCGAAAATGAGATCACGCGGGACATGGCCCCTATCCTACACCGGTGAGATTGAAGACGAGATAATTCGTGGAGAATCCGGCAAACACGCCTCGTGCCCCTTCAAAATTACTGTAGATCTGGACGGGCTCACTGAAGGGGTTGGAGAGCTCGTCAAGTTGAATGGTACGCTTATATTCAAAAAAGCTGGGGCTCAGGCTGTGGATCATCACAATCAGGACCCATTGCTCATCCGGCTCAAGCAGCACCGAGAGTTCCATGTCCTGCGATTGACCATCAAACAGGCGGTCGGTCATGATTCCGTGCAGACACAAATCATCGTCCTCCTCAAAATCCGGTAACGGATCGGCCGCATACACATAACTGCAGTGCCAGAAATTGTCCGTCCTAACCATATAGAGCAGATCCAGTATGTACTCAAGCCGCCCGGTCGCATTAGAGGTAAGTGGATAGCCCAGGTAGGCATTGAAGCTGTAATAGTTATCTCCGGGAGGATCTGTCAGTCGGTAGAACACCTTAAACTGATCCGCCTCAATCTGCTCGTAACCGGAGTGTGACAGTTCGGGGATGGCCGGTATGGCGGAGGTTGCCCGAGCGCTCTGAAAACCGGATGCCTCCACCCTAAGGGTGTAATCCACTCCGATCTTCGGCCGCAGCCGATTCGGCGATGCATACCAGCCAGTGCCGTAGCCATCATAGGTAAGTTGATCAATCAGCCGGTCCCCATCCCACACCGTTACTTTAGCATCCTCCAGAAAGCGATCCGCATCAGCGTGGACCATCCCGACCGGCACGGTCTGGGCAATACGCGCAGACCAGGTGGAATCGCTGTTGAAGTAGCTGATGACGGTCAGCTCACGGTCGTACTCCGGTGGATCGATCTCAATGACGGTTTCGCAGCCCGCAAGTAGGATCACAGCTGCCAGGCAGAACCAACGCATGGTCAGAAAGTCAACTGATAGGTAAATGAGGGTACCGCCGGCAACAGGCTGAATTTCTTGTACACATAATCGCCGCTGCTGCGATCATACTCGGCGTTCAGCGAAAAGGGGTTACGCCTGTTGTACGCATTGAAGACCCCTATGGAGATCTGCTGCGAAGCCCATCTGAGCTGTTTATTGAAATGAACGGCCACATCCAGCCGGTGATAAGCCGGCATGCGAACAGCATTGCGCTCACTCAGCACCGGGTGGGTCCCCCAGTCGTTTACGCCCGGGAAAGTCAGCAGTGGGTAGACCCCGTAGTCGCTGATCTGCTGTCCGATCGGAAGTGTGAGTGCCTGACCGGTGCCGTAGATCCAGTTCAGCCCCACCCGCACCGACCGCTTGAGCTGGTGCGTCACGACCAGCGATACATCGTGGCGATGGTCATACCGGTACGGGAAGGTTTCGCCGTAGTTGAGCTCATCAAAAGTCCGCGTGGCCCAAGAGAGCGTGTACCCCAACCAGCCGGTGGTCTGCCCGGATTTTTTCTGCAGGAACAATTCAGCTCCATAGGAGGTGCCCCTGCCGGAGACTACCTTGTCCTGCCACGAGGAAAAAGCAGCATCAACATAATTCGCCCCTTCTTTGTAGTCAATCAGGTGCGTCATGCGCTTATGGAAGCCCTCCAGCGACAGCTCCAAGTGCCCGTTGTTGAGCGACTGCGCGATGCCGAGGGCGACCTGTGCGGACTGCTGAGGTCGCACGCGGTCGGTGGAGGGCACCCACAAGTCAGTCGGAAGGGCCAGGCCGCGGGCTGTGGCCAGCAGATGTATATACTGGCGCATACGCGCGTACGATGCCTTAAGGCTGGTGGAGGCTCCGAGGCCGATCCACAGGCTGAACCTGGGCTGAAGCGAAAGATACTGTTTGTCTTCAACCTCAAACCCGGACCCGTGCACGCCGGCGTTCAGTTTGATGGCGGAGCTGAGGCGCACTTCATCTTCCAGATACACATGCACCTGATTCGCCTTGATTTTCCAGTCTGGCGTAAAGACGGTGTCCACCGGGGCTTCGCCCGAATCCTCGTAGCGTTCCGTGAGGGCTCCGGTGACGAAGTCATGGCGCATCCCGCCGACCCCGAAGCGCACATAGTGGTGCCCACCTGACATGAACTCAAAATCCATGCGGGCGTGCCAGTCCTGAATCCCGGACAGATAGGTGGATTCATAGAAGTAGTCCGGTTCGGTCAGATCCGCGCTGATCTGCAGCCGGTAACGCGTGTATCCGACAATGGTGTTGACAAAAAGCCTCGGGCTGAACACATGGTTCCAGCGGAAGGTGGATACCAGATTGCGCCATGCCAGTGCCTGGCGCGAGCGGCTGATCCCGCCGAGAAACGTGTCTTCCGCAACGCGGAAGAAAGCCCGGTCATGCCCCGTATAGGCACTCAGATACAGCCGGTTGCGTGGAGAGAGGATCACGTTCGTTTTAGCATTAACATCATAGAAGTAGTACCCGAACACTTCGTCGTCCTTCATAAACGGCCGCATCAGGAGGTCCGCATAAGAGCGGCGGCCAGCCAGCAGGAACGAGGCCCGATCCTTCCGGATGGGACCCTCCATGCTGAATCTGGAGGACAGAAGGCCGACAGCGGCCATGCCCGTATACTGCTTCAGGTTGCCCTCCTTCATGGTGATATCCACGACCGACGACAGGCGTCCGCCGTATCGAGCCGGGAATCCTCCCTTGAGCAGTTTTACATCCTTGATGGCATCGCCGTTGAAAGTGCTGAGGAATCCGAAAATGTGGCTGGGATTGTAAATCTGGGTGCCGTCAAGCAGAAAGAGGTTCTGGTCCGGTCCGCCTCCGCGCACATACAAGCCGGTAGTCCCGTCCCCGCCGGTTTGCACGCCGGGCAGGAGTTGAATCACCTTCAGAATATCCACTTCCCCCAACAGCGCGGGAATCGCCTGCACCTGTCGGATTGGCAAATTGACTTGGCTCATCTGGAGCTGCCGCACCTGAGACTCTCCAGATGCGCGCACTTCAACCTCTTCTAATTCCAGCAATGCCGGTTCCAAGACCAGATCAAGCCGCAGATCCTCGGTCAGCCGGCGGGTGATTACGTGCGGTCTGAAGGCTACATGGCTGACAATAATCGTCAGTGAATCGGAGGGCAGAGTCAGGCTGAAGAAGCCGTACTGGTTTGAAACGGTCCCGATGTCCAATTCCGGGACCCAGACTGCCGCACCAACTACGGTTTCGCCGCCCTCGCTATCTGTAATCGTGCCGCTCAAGATGTGCGAATGCTTGGGTCCGCCCTCGGCATCCTGGGCGTAAATCATTGTACCCCGCATCCCGCAGGCCAGCAGGCAGCCGACGGCGCATGCCGCGGTCAGCCATGAAGGGTTTCCCATTCGGTCCGGGAGTGTGTCAATAGCAGTTTATACCCGTTAAGGGCAAAGGGTTCATCCGCACGCAGTCCGCGCGCGTCACCGGCGGCGCACGCCATCTCTGGAAAGATCCGTACCGACCGCGGTAAGGCCGTATTCGGACAGGGCAGCTTCAAGGTCGTGCAGTATGCCTCGACGAAGACCGCCTTTGAAATAGGGGATCTTGCTGCGGGCACCCGTGAAATAGTACCGGTACGGATGAATGAACAGCCGGACATACCGGTCATTGACGGGTACAGCCTCCACATACGCCACCACCCGGTAGAGCCCCCACGACCGGAACTGCCTAATCTCCGTCCGGACCGCATTGGGCAGATCCTCGTCGGCCAGTTGCCAGCCGGCTTCAGAAAATGCCTGCTGAATCCGCTGAATGACCGGCGCGGAATGGCTTCCGACCCGGTAATCAATATAGAGCGGGCGCAGATTTGGCGAGCATGCCGCTAGAAGGAAAAGGATCACCCAGGAATGCCGGAAGAATCGGTGCGTCAAGTGTGATCAGGCGGCAATGGTGGAGGGAGAAGGCTCACTGACGATCCGCTGCATGAAGTCCAGCACTAGCTGGCTGACGATTTTCGGGGATTCGATCATCGGAGCGTGGCCACATTCCTCAATAAAGTGCAATTCGCACACCGGAAGTCTGGCGTGGAACTCATAGGCCACATCCAGCGGCGTAATCTGATCGGCGGTCCCCCAGATCAAGGCTGTTGGGGCATGGATATCCTTGAGTTGCCGGCTGAGGTTGAGGTCGCGGGCGCTCCGTGAAATCCTGATATAGCGAACCGCGCTGGATCGGTTGCTGGTGATGCTGAAGACGCGCTCAACCAGCTCATGGGTGACATGGATCGGGTCAAAAAACGTTTTGGCCGCGTGCTTTCGGATAAATGAGCGGCTCCGGCGTTTGAAGGCCCGTTTACCCAGCTCAATTTCTTCCAGCCCGGAGGATCCCAAGAGTACCATTCCGGCTACGGCATCCGGCTTGGCCAGCGCGTGCAGGAGCGCCAGTTGGCCGCCGAGCGAATTGCCGATCGCCACAACTTTTTCAATGCTCAAATCGGCGAGGAATCGGCTGACATATTCCTGCAGTGCCTGCACATTGGCTTCATCCATCGGCATGCTGTCAATAGGCAGGCGCGGAACCAGCACGCGGTACTGGGGCTTCAGGGCGGCCACAATCGGATACCAGCCCTCCGGATCCCCCAGGAGCCCGTGCAGCAGCACAATGGCCGGCTTATCGGTCGGCTCTCCGGCATCGATGAATTCGTACCCGAGAGATTTCTTGAGGTGCAGCGGCAAAATCAGAGTCTAGAGTCTACGGGTGTCAGGGAACCGGCACATTGGCCAAAATATACTGCGCTTCCGGTTGTTTTCCAAAAACAGGGGGGATGATGGCTCGGAAACAATTCCTGACCCCGCCCGTTTGACCGGGTAAGTTTGCGTTCATTTAGACAATTCTGATTCAATGCCCTGTGGGAGAAAGCGCAAGCGTCACAAGATCGCGACGCACAAGCGCAAGAAGCGGCTTCGCAAGAACAGGCACAAGAAGAAGAACCGCTAGGTTGTTTTGATTTGCCGTGACATGAGTAAGCAAAGAGGACCCTCCTTGGCACGCGCCGCGGGTGTCGGTGCTTTGTTGGGCGGCGGCGTAGGTTTTGCCCTGGGCCTGCTGCTGGCCCCCGAGAAGGGCCAGAACATTCGCCTTCGGGTATCCTACCGGCTGAACCATCTGACCCGTCAGATTGGGGTGCTGGCCCGCCAGTGGGCTGCACAGGCGGATGAGGATTCGGCCCGTCGTGCGGGTAAGGCTGTGGTAGCTCAGGCTGAAGAGGATGCTGCTGCGATCAACTCGCGCATGGATGAGATTTTGGGTGATTCCTCCGGATCACCTGAAAGTGCGCCTTGATGCATGTCCGTGGTTCTGATTCCGTCTTCCCGAAGCAAGGCCACAGGAGGCAATCCGTTCGCGCCGGATGTGTTTGACTACCGGTCACGGACCACATTCAACTACTACCACGATCTGATCCCCGATCGGCGCTTGTTGGTCCGGCGACTGCAGGAGCTCGTTGAATCGCAGGATCAGGAGGCAATGGCGCAGGCGTTCGGGTCGGCTGATATGCATTCTGCGGCGACCTTGGCGAAAGGGCTGTTCAAGGCACCGCTTATGGCGGCCCGCAAACGTTTTGCGCCGGGTCAGTTCTATACGGAGTTGGATTTTGATGCGCTGCCGACCGGAGCGCAGCGCCGTTTTCTGGAAGGATCTGTAATCGTAAACCCGCTGTTCGGCGTGGTGAAGCCCGACGATATGATCCCCAATTATGAGCTCTCCATGATCGGCGCGATACCAGAGATCGGCTCCATTGCGGCATACTGGAAGTCACGCGTCAGTTCGCTCATTAACGAGGCTGCAGGCGGCCAGTTTGTGTGGGACCTGCTGCCGGAGGCGTATCGGGCCGTATGGGAGAATGATGTTTCCTACACCAAGCGCGCCCAAGTACAGTTTCTGGATGAGTACGGTGATCCCTTTGATGATGACCTGGGTTTCAAGGGCCGGCTGGTGAGGCACCTGATGAACCAGAATCCCAAAGGTATTCTGGCGCTGGCCGGGACGGAAGAGCGTTTCGGATTCGCGCTGGACAACGATCGTTCCGTGTTGCGTGGTCGTGAATTGAGCGTTGTGCTGGTACGGCGTTAGCGCGCAGGCTTCTGATGCCGGAGCTGCTTACGCTGCTGATCCTTTACGCGACCGGTTGTTTCGCCGGGGCGGTCAATGTCATGGCGGGGGGCGGTTCCACGCTATCGCTGCCGGTATTGATCATGCTGGGGGTGGATGCCGGTGTAGCCAACGGTACCAACCGGATTGCCATCACCATCCAGAATGTGGCCGCTACCACCACATTTGCGCGGGAACGGCGGGTGGAATGGGCCCGGTGCCTGCGGTATGCCGCCTGGGCGTTGCCCGGTGCGATTATCGGATCCTTTACGGCCACGCAACTGGCCGATGAATGGACTGAACGCGTTATCGGAATCCTGCTCATTCTGGTGGTATTATCGATGGCATGGCCCGCGGCCCGAAAGCACACGGCCGGCGGCGCACTCCGGTCGCACTGGATGGGGCCTGCCCTGTTGGGTATCGGCTTCTACGGCGGATTCATCCAGATGGGGGTAGGATTCTTCTTTATGGCGGCCTTTTACCACCTGATGCAATTCAATCTGGTCCGCACCAACATTCACAAGGTGGTTGTGATTCTGTTGTATACCGGCCCCACTCTGCTGGTATTTGCTTTAAGCGGCAAGGTAGACTGGGGGTTAGGATTGGCCTTGGCGGCGGGCAATGCAACGGGAGCAATTCTGGCAGCTCGCTTGGCCATACGGCGCGGCGAGAAGGTGATCCGGCTCGTATTGATGATAGCGGTGGTGCTGATGGCGATGCGTCTGTTGAGTGTGATCTGATCGCGGCCATGCAGTCGGGTTCAATGCGTCTGATTCTTTCGGCGAATAGCCCATTGAAATTTTCAATGATATTGGTGGTCCGCAGGCTACGACGCAGTGGCTGAGCCACCTCCAGCCGGTGCAGGGTCAATGTTTCTTCCAGCCCCTCTTCCAAGCTGTTGGCGGCCTGTTCATTGTTGGCGGACAACTCGTTTTTCAGGTCCAACAATTCCGCTCTGGCCTCCTGATACGAATCCTTTTCGTAGGCCTCCCGCATCCGGCGGTCCACCTGCTCCTTTTCCTCTTCGTCAGTCAGATGGCTTTTCACATTCTCCCGCTTGTGCTGGGTGCACCGTTGCACCTGGGCCTTTGAGCCAA
>JAPPNA010000154.1 GCA_028873925.1 Bacteroidota bacterium
AGGAGCTTCAATCCTTGGCGCAGATTCCGGGAAATTCCGAATCGTCATGAATAACTCGGGCGGGTGGATTCCCTTCAAGCTCCCAGTGACAGCACGGATAAAGGTAAGGTGAAATGCTCACTCGCCGCCCTTGCGGCTCGCCTGCCGCTCCTGGTAACGCCAATAGGCGATCGTTGCTCCCACAGTCAAGAGCGCAACCACGGCTAATGATCCGAAAGCGGCATCCCATCCCGCACGCTGTGCCAGCGACCCAATGCCAACACCCGAAGCGATCGCTCCGAGATACCCCGCCGCGTCAATCAGACCGGATGCCGTTGAACTGCCGACCTTGCCGCCAAGGTCGAGCGAAATAGCACCCGCCAGAAAAGAGTACGGACCAATCATCAGCATAGCTGCCGCCGAAACCAGCACAAGCGGCAGTACCGCACCGCCAGGCTCCCGAATGCCGCCCATCAGCCCCAATACAGCCACCAGCGGCACCAGACCCGCGAGTATGGCAACACTCCGCTTGCCTCCGGCCAAACGATCCGCCATGCGCCCGAAAATAAGAACCGAAATACCGCCAAACAGCGGAAACAGCAGACTGTAGGTGGCCGCGCTGCCAGCAGAGAGTCCCGCGACTTCAGCCAGATATGTGGGTGTCCAGATATTGAATGTCTCCCGGATCAACGTCAGCCCCAGCGACATCGTCGCCACCATCCAGAAGCTGAAACTACTCAGCAGCGGACGAAGCAGCATGACCATGTCCATGGGACGTTTGCGCCGGCCCTCCGAGCCGTAAAGATTCTGCGGATTTACTTCCGGCTCCTTCTCGCCTATCTCCGTCGGGCTGGATCGCAGCAGGAAGTGACACCCCACAGCAATAGTCGTCAGCCCAGCTGCAGCCGCAAAAAACACCCCCCGCCACCCGATGCCGGCCGTGATCAGGCTGCCCAAAAACAGTCGGGCCAGAACATCCCCAAAAAGAAAACTCAAACTGAGGATGCCCATCACAGTGCCGTACATGCCGAACGGAAACCAGTTGGAAGTAATCTTGACCAGCGATACCCATCCGGTAGACTGAATCAGGCGGTTCGCCGACCAGATTATCATGAATACCGCCACCCCGGTCAGCAATCCGAACAGCACCGTGGCAACAATGGAGCCGATCATACCCAACAAAAATGTCCTGCGTCCGCCGAAAAAATCGCACATAATACCGCTCAAGACCTTGCCCACCGCGTAGAACAGCACCCCGGAAGACGCGATCAGCCCAATAATCTCTTTATCCAGCCCATCCGGTCCGAATTCTTCCAGTAACAGCGGAGTGACAACCGACAGGTTTGAGCGGCAAAGGTAGTAACCCGCATATCCGATGCAGAGTGAGCCAATCGTAATCTTCTGCCACTTGCGCAGTCTGCTGCCGGAAGAATCCATGGGGTTGGTCTGATTAGGGTCAGGAGTCATCAGTTTGTTCGCTGCCGACAGGTAATCTGCCAGCTCCTGCAGAATGAAAGATCATCGTCGCAGGCATTACCAGGATGCAAATACATCGGCGGCCAAGGCCAGGCTGAGCGTCATCCCCAGTCCCCCGAGACCCGTAACCACCCGCACTGAAGGCTCCGGTGATAAGACCAGCCAATCCCGTGACGGGTGCTTCACGTAGACACCGCGCCACCTGGAATCTATGGTGAGTGAGGGCGGATTTACAATCCCGCGGAACTGCTCCAACAGCAGCTCATCAATGATCCGGTAATCGCGCCAGCGAGGCTTGGAGGCATACTCGTGGGAATCGCCGACAATCAGCTCACGGCGGCCGTTCTGCGCTACCATAATGTGGATGCCCCATCGGTCCAGCTCAGGACAGTCCCGTGCGATGCGACGGGCCACGGCAGTAGCCGTGCTGCAGCGTCTGAATACCGGATAGTGCCGTATACTCAGTCCGCCAAGCAGTACCGGTCCAAAATGCCAGTCCGGCGGCTGAGCTACCGTACGCATCATCTGGAGTTTACAATACGTCAGGTTACTATTGGCCAAGATGTCCGGATACAGCGCATCCAAGTCAGCTCCCGGGCAGACAATCACGCGCTGCGCATGCCAGGTTTCCAACTCCGTTTCAACCGCGGGTGTCGCAATTGACCGTACCGACATCCCGTACCGAAGATGTACGCCGTATTGTTCGGCAAGCCAGACGGGCAACCGGGTCATGACTTCCCGAGGATCCACCACCATGACGTTCGGGGTCCAAAGTCCACCCAGCAGTCCATCGGCGTTCGCCGCCGGACTCTTTGCCGCTGCGCACGCCCTGGTAAGCCAGGTGCACCCGTAATCGCGCCCCGTGTCCGAGGCTGCCAGCTCCAGCATGGCGGACTCTTCGTCGGGATGGTAGGCGACCATCAGTGCACCGCTCCTGGCGTGCCAAATGCCGGTGGCCAGGGCTAGCTGTTTCCACAAACCCAGGCTGTGCATCGCCATAGCATGGGTTGCGCCCGGAGCAGCTCCGAGCGGCAGGATCATACCAAAATTGCGAACGGATGCGCCACATGCCCGGGCATCGCGTTCAAACAGGACCACCGACCCGCCGCGCACTGCCGCCTGCCAGGCATGGGCCAGGCCGACAATGCCCCCTCCGACCACCGCAACGTCCGCTTTGCGGATCACTGTTACCTCGCGGAATAATCTACCAGGGCATCGAAAAGGTCTTTACAGCTGTCATGCCCTTCATGGCCTCAATGACTCCTTCCTTAACGCCGAGCCCGGAGTCTTTCACTCCGCCGAAGGGAGACATTTCTATTCTGTAACCCGGTACTTCATTGATGTTCACGGTGCCGGTCCGAATGCTACGGACCGCTTTCAGGGCCGTATTCATGTTCTCGGTTACGATACCGGAAGAGAGTCCGTAGGCAGTGCTGTTGGCCAGCGCAATGGCATCGTCCAGGTCCCTGATGGCCATAATGGGGGCCAACGGCCCGAAAGATTCCGATACGACCATATCCGTGGTCCTCGGCACCTCACCCAATACGGTGGGAGCAAACAGGGCACCGCTGCGCTTTCCTCCCATCAACAGCTTAGCTCCGTCCGCGATGGCCTGCTGCACGGTGTTTTCAAGCCGCTCTGCTGCCGATGCATCAATTACAGTTCCCACGCGCGTGTCTTCGTCCATCGGGTCTCCACAGTTGTAGGCCCTGGACGCGTCCACAAATCGCTCGGTAAACTCCTCTAGGATGGGCGCATGGATCAGCAGCCGCTTTACCGCGGTGCATCTCTGGCCTGAATTGCGATAGCACCCTTCGGTGGCCAGTTTAACCGCTAGATCCAAGTCGGCATCGTCCAGCACAATCAGGGGCGAATTACCTCCCAGCTCCAAAATGAGTCGCTTATATCCGGCCTTTGACGCAATGTATTTGCCCACCTCCACACTGCCTGTAAAGCACAGCACCTCAACTCTGGGATCTACCACGAGGGGCGTAGCGACTTCCTCCAATTCTCCGACAAGTACGCTCAGCATGGATCCTGGGAGCCCGGCCTCGTACAACAGTTCCACGCAGCGTATGGCGGTCATCGGTGTCTTCTCAGAGGGCTTGAGGATGACAGGAGCGCCGCACGCGATGGCAGGTGCCAGTTTGTGAATCACCTGATTCAGCGGGTGATTGAACGGCGTAATGGCCACGACCAGTTGATGCGGCTCCCGCAGGGTGAAGATCTTGCGGGTCTTCCCCTGGGGAGAAATATCACACGAGAAAACCTGCCCGTCATCCTTCAGCGCCTCCATCGCCGCAAATTGCAGTACATCACAGGACCGCCCTACCTCGTATCGGGACTCTCTCATGCAAAGTCCAGACTCGGCTGTGATCAGTTGAGCAAAAGACTCGGCGCGTTCCTGGAGCAGCGTTCGCGCATTCATGAGGATTTCGTAACGCGCATATCGGGATGGAGCCGGACCCGCCTGCAGAGCTGCCGCAACAGCCTCTTCAACATGGGCGCGGCTCACACTGGCGACCCGCCCGGCGGTATCGCCCGTATACGGATTGACTACGGGCAGCCAGTCACCGGTACGGACCGCGCGGCCTGCTATATAACAGGGCAAATCAAGTATATCGTTGCCGGGAGAGTTCATGGTAGCGTGTGTGTGAAGGTCAGCTTCGTGTGGTGCCATTGAGTGCAAAATCAAAGATGTCAAAGTTGCGCGGGTCCGCATCCGCGTACCGGGCGTAAAGGGGCTTGAGCGGCTCCGACAGCAGTAAGGGCACCATTTCCTCATAACGGCCGCCGTGCGACCGTAAGCCGGTGGCGACCGCCTCAAGATCGTGATGTTCGGGGGTGCGCCCAATGACGACATCCCGCGCGGACAGCACTACCAGATTACCGATGCGGTCCGATGGTAATTCCAGTCTACGGCCCGCTTCGCGGCGATCATACACCTCGGTGATGCCGGTGAGCTGTTCAATCCAACGGCGAATAGTCTCAGCATCAAGATGCTCAGGCACATGAACCTCCGCAAATGATCCCAAGGATCCATGGTGGACCACATACGGATCCGTGATCGGCAGAATGATGGTGCACCCGCGTCCGAAGGATTGGTTCAGCAGTGTTTCAAGGTAGACCACATTAGGTGTCCCGTCCCGGCGCTGTTTGGCATTCATGCCGTGATCCGCGGTGGCCGCTACGATGGCACCCGTTGAGAGCAGGTGCCCGATTTGATGATCCAGCTGTCCGTAAAACTCTATGGCCTCCGTGCTGGACGGAGCATACTTGTGCTGCATATAGTCGGTAAGCGACAGGTACAGCAGGTCCGACAATTCCTGACGCAGCAGAGCCACGCCTGCCGCCAGAACAAACAGGCTGGCCTCCGCGCTGTAAATCGGCGGCGTGGGGGCACCCACCAGGGCTTCCACATTATCAATCCCATGGGTTTCCACCTTAGCCTGGTCGGCTTTCTCCGCCGAGAAGGCAATCCCCTCAAGGTTGTGTGACAGGATGTCCCGCAGTTTTTCCTTAGCCGTCACAACACCCACGCGCCGGCCTGCCAGCGCTGCCTGGGCCAGGATGGTTTCCGCGCGCAGGTAGGATCCCGAATTCATCATCACCTCCTGGCCCGTTTGCGGATCCAGAAAGAAATTGCCGCTGATGCCGTGTATTTGAGGAGGCACGCCCGTCACGATGGAGGCGTTGTTCACATTGGTAAACGATGGCAGTGCGGCCCGCACAACCCCTCTAAACCCACCCCGCCGCAGCATGGCCTCCAGGTTGGGCATGCACTGTTGCACAAGCGCGGCATTCAGGTATTCGTCTGAGGATCCGTCCAGGCAGATTACGACCACCGGGCAGCTCGGTGGCGTATAGGTTTTTGAGTTAGCTGTAAACGGTCGGCTGCTGATGGGCCGTTCAGAGGTGCTCATCTCCGGCATGGTTAAAGGCCGCGTTGTCGGTGCATCCCTGGCCAAGGCACCGAAAAGTCCATCTGTGTGTACCCAAACCCGCATGCCGCGGCCGAGACGCAGGCAGCCGCCAGATGATGCTCTATATGCATTATGCCCTCTCCGATGCGGCAATGGCCTGCTCCAAAATGTCAAGCGCGTTCTGCATCTGATCGCGCGTAAGGGTAAGCGCAGGCATAAGCTGAATCGTACTTCCCATCGTGAGCTTGAAATTCAATCCCGCAGCAAGTGCCCGATACATGGTGTCTTCTGCGAGTTCTGAAGATTGAGCGCCCGCCTCAATTCTGACACCGATCATCAGCCCCATCCCTTCAATGTGTCCGATTACGGGATGCCGGGTCTGCATCGTGCGAAGCCGTTCCAGGGTCCAGGTGCCCAGGCTGCGCACATGCTCCAGCAGACCTTCCTGTTCAATCACGCGGATAGTCGCCAAGGCCGCGGCGCACGCTACTGGACTCTTTTCATGCGTATAGTGCCCAAGCGCCCGGTCACCGGCCACATCGAGTTCTTCACGCACTATCAGGGCCGCCAGCGGAAAAATGCCTCCTCCAAGCCCCTTGCCGATCACCAGCATGTCCGGCTCCAGGTCATAGTGCTCACAAGTGAAGAATCTGCCGGTGCGGCCTAAGGCATGCGGAATTTCATCCAGGATCAGAAGCGCACCATGGCGATCACAGGCAGCCCGGACTTTCTGCCAGTATTCGCGCGGGGGGAAGAAGGGTGTGCTGCGCGCTGTTTCGGCAATTACCGCGCCGATGTCGCCTTCTTTCTCCAAAACATACTCCACATAGTCAGCGCACTTGAGCGAGCACGCATGACCGCAGTTAAACGGGCATCCTGCGGGATTGGGCGGCGGTACCTGTTGGGTGCCCGGCAGCAGTGGTCCGATATCCTGACGAAAAAGCGCCTCACCTCCAATGGAAATCGTGTCCAGTGAAGCGCCGTGAAAGGAATCCCACATTGAGATCGTCTTGAACCTGCCGGTGGCCATCCGGGCCAGCTTTAGGGCCATGCCCATCGCGAGCGCACCGCCGGGTGCAAACAGGACTTTGCTCAGTCTGCCCGGAGAAAGCTCCGAGAGTTTCCGGGCCAAGGCGATCGCCTGTTCATTCGTATAGCGGCGCGGACAGAACGGCAGCTTTTCCAGCTGCCGAACAACCGCGGCGATCACGCTGGGGTGTCCATAGCCGACCTGATGCACGGCATTGCCGTGGAAGTCAAGGATACTTCTTCCTTCCCAGTCCTCAATGTGGACCCCCTTGCTGCCGCGCAGGACATTCAGGCAGGGTGTCGATAAAGACTGACGGAGAAAATACCGCGCGTCCAATTCAAGCAGTTCGCGGGTCTCGTCCCCAATATGGTCGGCTGCCCAGCTGCTTCGCCGCTGAGACACATTCAGATCTCCCTCCGTGAGCATGACTGCACGGGTGGCTGCCGCCTGTGCCCTGTCGTGACTCATCACCAGGCTCTATTGGCTGGCAAAGTCGCGATACGTCATATGCGCACGCGCAGAGCCGGGTCGCAGTAAGGACACCTCCAAATGCTCGCCACCGCTGGATTCAAAGTACTCCACCACGACTCGAGCCATTCCAGGCTCAAGCTCAATCTGTCCGCTTCGTTCAATGGCTCCGTGATTGCCATCATTGTTTACCACCAACTGATCATTGACGTAGAGCTTGGTACCATCATCCGAGCGCGAGTAGAAGGTGTGGCTGCCGGCTTCGGTGATTTCAATCAGGCCGGAGAATCGAATGGCAAAAAAGTCTTCACTGCGCGGTGTTACGCCTACCAGATCGATTTCATAGACCGTACCTGTGCGCACAGGCTGCAACTGATCAAAATCCGGCAGCAAATCCCATTCGCCTTCATAGTAGCTGTACGATACGGCAGGGGTATACCCGGACTCAACCACGCGATAGTCGGCTTGGGAATGCATGCTCATGTGTCCGTCGCGCAGTGTAACCGCGCGAACGGTGGTGCTGGATTCCAGTCGGAGGGCCTCCTGGTAGCGCAGGGACGCGGCCGAGGGGTCGCTGCCATCCACTGTGTAATGGATGACAGCCTCGGCATCATCCACCTGCATGGACACCGTGACGGCTTCGGTCTGGAGGCTGCGGCTGGCGACCGGCGCGATACGCGGAGCGGGCACATAGATATCCGGTTCGGGTGGGGTTGCGCCTTCCTCCAGAAATGCGGATTCCACCGGCCGCCCAATCCACGCGTATGGAGGCGTGATCTGCAGCGCATAGAGCACCGTGGCCGCGGTATCATAGATATTGATGGGCACGGTCAGATTCCGGCCCTGCACCACTTGGGGGCCGTAGGCAATCCAAGGGATTTCGAGTTCCTGCATCGAAGATCCCCCGTGTCCTTTGCCCAATCCGCCATGATCCGATGTGATAATCACCAGCGTTCTGTCGGCCATGCCGGCCGTTGCTAAGCCGTCCATAATCTCGCCAATCAGGCGATCGGCTTCCGCTACGGAAGCGTAGTAGCTGTCGGTTCCGTGACCGTATGTGTGCAGGGCATGGTCCACATGGTCCAGGTGCACGAATGTTAAGCGCGGTTTATTCTCTGCAAACTGCTCCCGAACCTGGTCCACCGTGTCCTGTGGTCCGTCCCCGTCAATATTGGCATCCACGACGCTGCCCGGAAACAGGCGTCCGAATCCGCCCCAGTCATATACGGAGGCGATAAACGCGTCCGGTTCGACTGCGCGTACCTCCGAGAAGATGGATGGGAATAGGCCCTCGGGCCCGGCCTCCGTGGGAACGATCGAAAAGTTGTCCCGCTCCCAGGCATTTGATGTGATGCCATGCTGTTCAGGTCCGGCTCCCATAATCATGGACGACCAGTTCTGACTGCTGGACGTTGAGAGCACGCCGCGGGCATGAAAACTGTAAGCACTCTTGGGGATGATGGCATTGAGCACCGGAGTCGCGGCCTTCTGAACCCCGTCGGGGCTGAGGCCATCAACGCCGATGACGACCACATAATCAATCCCGCCCGGTCCCGCCGGAGCCGGTGGAGGTAAGAGTCCAAAGGCTTCATAGACCGGTCGGCCAATCCAGCCATCGGGCTGCGTGAGGCCCAACAGGGTGGCAACGGTGGACGCGGTATCATACGTATCGATCGGATTTTCAATTCGGATACCGGGCGGAACCCGGGGGCCGCGAATGATCCATGGTATCTCCACCTCCGCCATACTCTCTCCGCCGTGTCCGGTACCCACGCCCCCGTGATCCGATGTGACAATCACGGTCGCAGACTCCTGCATGCCCGCGGCTTCCAGGCCCGCCAGAATAAGACCAATCAGGTGATCTGCCCGCTCCACGGAAGCATAGTATGCGGGTGTACCGTGGCCATCCCGATGGCCCGCGGCATCCACATGGTCCAGATGTACGAACGTGAAGACGGGTTGGTGCGCATGAAAAGCAGCGACCGCACTGTCCACTGCCGCTTCCGGTCCGTCCGCATCAATGTCAATGGTAACCGCGTTTCGATTATACAGGCGTCCGAAACCGCCCCAGTCATATATGGACGCGGTCACCGCGTCAGGATCAGCCAGGGTGATCAGATCAAAAATACTGGCGAACACAGGCCCAACACCACTGATGGTGGGTTCAATGCTGTAATCGTCCGGCCGCCATGCATTGGAGATGATGCCATGCTGCTCCGGTCCGGCTCCGTTGATCATCGATGCCCAGTTGGGGCTGCTGGAGGTAGGCAGTACAGCGCGCGCTTCAAAGCTGTAGGCCCCCTGCTCCATCAGCCCGTCCATATGCGGCGTGGATGCCTGGCGTACTCCGTCCGGGCTGAGGCCATCAACACCCACAACGACGACATGTATGGGCGGCAAGGCCGCCTGTTGAACGGCAAATGCATTACCGGTCATAAGGGATGCGCACAGAAGACCGACTTGCTTGAGTTTCATGGTTTATAGCATCAATTGGCTCACGGGACGGAATCGTTGGCTGTTGGTGCTTTCATACCCGCTACCGGACCCGCTGGGGAAGCCATCATGGGCAGATGTGCCGGCTGTCACGAAGGATTGACCCCTACGTCCATCTCTGAAAGGGTCTGTTCGATCGCACCGAGCAGAGCCTCAACATCCTGCGGGAACACCTGGCCCACAGTTCCGATGCGGAAGCAGTCTGCATGGGTGAGTTTGCCCGGGTAGATCACAAATCCCTTATCATTGAGCAGATTGTAGAACACCTTAAAGGAGAAATTGGGGTGTGCGGGGTAATGGAAGGTCGTGATGATGCAGCTCTGATGGATCGGGTTCAGGTAGGTCCTGAAGCCCAGTCGAGTCATCCCGCGCAGGAGTGTTTTCTGATTTGCCTCATACCGGCCTCGCCGGCCCGTAGCCCCACCTTCGGCCTCATAGGCCTCCAGCGCACTCTCCATCGCTAGCATTGCGTGCGTAGGTGGCGTAAACCGGAACTGCCCGGACGACTCAAGTCCACGCCACTGGGCATGTATGTCCAGGCAGACGCTCCGCGCCCTCCCCTCCGCCGCCAGCAGAGACGATGTTCTGGCGAGGATTACAGCAAAGCCGGGTACGCCCTCAAAGCACTTGTTCGCCGACGTGATCAGAAAATCCACCCCGGCGGCTTCAAGATCCAGCGGTAAAACTCCGAAGCTGCTCATGGCATCCACTATGAGGGTCCTGCCCGCCGCCTTTACGACCGCTCCGATGGAGGCAACCGGATTGACCAGCCCCGTGGTGGTTTCGCAGTGGACCACCGCCACACAATCCGCCTCCGGGTGTTTGCGAAGAGCGGCTTCTGCCGCCGAGGGCGTAACGGGCGTATTCTCCAACCTGTTATCCTCGGCGACCTGGACTCCCAGGACCCGCGCGATATGCGCAATACGCTCTCCATAGGCACCATTGATGAGCACCAGAAGCTGGCCATCCCGCGGCAGCACGGACGAGATTACACTTTCAACCCCGAACGTCCCGCTCCCCTGCATCAGAATGGCTTCAAATCCGCCGGACTGCGCCACACCCGCAATATTCAGCAGCTTCGTCCGAATCCCGCGCACAATATTGAGGAATTCCGCATCACGGGATCCAAGGTCGCGCAGCATCGCCTCCTTGGTGGCTCTCGCGGTGGAGAGAGGACCAGGCGTAAACAGAATCTTATCGCGATCCTGGGGATTTGTGGTCATGCGGACGAGTTTTGTGACCGGACTATTTCGGAAAATAGCGATTTCATTGCGTTTGATCAAGATTGCGAAATATTACGCAAGTGCTGTCGGATCGTGCGCAAAGGGTCGGAATACGTAACTTTGTGGCAGATTCCGCCCGTAACCCTATGGCTTCCCACAGCGCAACACAGCGTCATCGGCACACGATTGAAGCGCTGAAGGTTCATGGACATGCCACGGTTTCCAAGTTGAGCGCGGAACTCGGCGTTTCAGAGGTCACCATCCGCAAGGATCTCCAGGCCCTGGAGAATCTGAATCTGCTCGTACGCACGCACGGCGGTGCCGTGCTGATGGACCATTATCTGTATGATCTGCCGTTTGATGAAAAATCACGGGTGCGGGTTGAAGAGAAGAAGCGTATTGGCCGGCGGGCGGCGGAGCTGGTCACCGATGGGAGCACGATGATTATGAATGCGGGCAGTACGACCGTTCAGGTGGCCCGCCATATGCGCGGCAGGAAGAATCTCACCATTGCCACCAATGCGCTGTATGTTGCGGTGGAGCTGGTGACCAATCTGGATGTGGAGGTCCTGGTGCTTGGCGGGATTCTGCATCCCACCACGGCGGCTACGGTCGGGCCGGAGGCGGAGAACATGCTCAAGCAGCACGCTTTTGACTATCTGTTCCTGGCTGGTGACGGTTTTGACCTGGAGCACGGCATTACCACCACAAATGTGCTTGAGGCGCACCTGAGTCAGGCTATGATCCGGGCGGCGCGCACTAAAGTGGCCGTAATGGATTCGACCAAATTCGGACGTCGGGGACTCACGCGGGTGTGCACTGCACGGGAGGTGGATATGGCAATCACCGATGACGGGGTTCCCGCCGACATAAAGAGCGGCTTGGAGGCGCTCGGACTTGAGTTTCTTATTGCGTAGGCGGGATCTGCCAGTTCGGATCCGCAATGGGGAACGGCATCTTGTTGGAATTGCTCTTGAGCAGGTGCACGGTCATGGTCGGATTTACGGCGGACTGACTGAACGTCATCGTGTCCAGCATGGCATGGTTTATGGAAATATGCGCCTGCCCGGCCAGGCTGTCGGCAAACGCCAGCAGCCTTTCCCGCTTTAACTGCAGGCGGATCCGCCGATGGTCCAGCGAATCCAAGGAGCTGTATGGACGCAGTCGCCCGCCCGTCGCGGTGTTTTTTTGCGCGTAGAACGCGGCGGTCTCAGCGTCATCCACCGCAGAGGAATCCACGATGAGGCCGCGCAGCTGCTGAAACAACCATTTGTGTTTCCAGAGCAGGGCAGTCCGCTGAAAGGTTGCGTTCCTGTCAAGTCGCGCTTTCTGCGCCATTGATAACAGGATATGGTCGCGTACGACCAGCGCAACCACCGTGGAGAGTCGCTGCTCAAAGGCCTCCGGCTCCCGGGCGCGCAGAACGTACCGGCCCGGCGTGAAGTGCTCCAGGAATTTCAGGATCGTCCATTCCTGGTCCCCAAAGGATACCAGCGGCACCGCATATCCTTCAACCAGGCGACGGGCGACGATCGGGTCCACCTGCCCGGATTCCAGGTAATGCAGCAGGTTGCGGGTCGGTGTCTCCTGCCGGTACCAGTCCCACAGTGCCTCACCAAGCAGATTGAAGCCCTCGCGCCGGGTTACCACATTGAGCGGCTCCATTAGTTCATTGATAAAGGCCGCCGCCTGTTCCATCGCCTTCCGGTTATAGACCACCTTCTGATAGGAGGGTGCCCGCAGGGCGTAGTCTTCCGGCGAGAGCATTTCCCGCTGGATGCCGGTGACCTCAAACAGGTACCAGTCGCCCCGATATTCTATCGGGTCGGAAACAGTATTCAGCGGGAGATCCTTAAGCACGGCCAATACCTCCGGTTCAAGATCGTCGGCCGACAGCTCTGGAGATTCCAGATCCCGTGGCCCGAGTCCAAGGTCGTTGAACTCATCCTCCAAAGCTCCCTGGGCAGCTTCAAAGCCCTGCTCTGCCACGATGCTCTTGAGGTTTGCCGCTTCGGCCTGGGAGCGGGCCGGAAGGAATCGGAATTGAAACCGGACCGCGTCTGCATTGATGGCAGCGGCAATCTCCTCTTCAGACACCTGGATATCCGCCAGCACATGCTCTTCAAAGATCCGCTCAATGAGCAGCTCTTCCTGCAGGGTGTGTATGGCGTGGACAACGGCAGCCGACGTATCCAGTTGCAGGCGCTGCGCCTCCTGGGCCAGGACCAATTCCAGGACCATAAAACGCAGGTAGGCCTGCACAGGCTGCTCGCCGCGCCGCAAGTGGCCATGGCCAAACTCGTAATTGAGCCGGAATTCCTCTGCGGTAATGACCTCATCGTTCACCATAGCCAGGATGGCCTCACCGGAATCTGGCGGTGTCGAACAGCCGATCAGCAGCAGAAGTAGCGCAGCGTACCGCATGACAAAAAGAAGGGGAGCCGGCATAAACCGGCTCCCCTTATACAACTCAGGAAGGATCAATTGCCCGTCGGGCTATTTGACCAGCATCATCTTTCTGGTCTGCGTGAAGTTCTCCGCCTTCAGCTGATAGAAGTAGATGCCGGAGGCAAGCCGTGAGGCATCAAAGTTGACCGTATGACGTCCGCTGGTCTGCTGCTCGTTGACAAGGACCGCCACGCGGCGTCCCAGCAGGTCAAACACCATCAGTGTAACATTGCTCACTTCAGGCAGCGCGTAATCGATGGTCGTTGTCGGGTTGAACGGATTCGGGTAATTCGGCTCAAGCACAAATCCTTCCGGCACCTCATCCGCATTCAGGTCCGTAATGACAATCGGCGTACCATCCTGCTTCAGGACGGTCAGGTTGTATTCACCGCGCGACGGGTCACGGTCGGTGCCGCCGCCATTGTCTCCTCCGCCAAAGTCCTGCGAGCGGAGCATGACATAGACGGTCGTATCCGACGTTGCGACGAATTCAATGCGGGAGTGCCAGTCAAATCCGCCATCATCGTTATCATCAATCTCTGTTCCGTCCGGCGCATAAAGCTCCATGTAGCCATCGTAATCCCGTGGCCACAGCGGACCATCCGCGGGAGACGATTCCGCGATCAGCGTGTCGCCTGCCATCAGGTCATAGCGATAAAAGTCCCGGTCGTCTCCCCAACGGGCGGATATATGGTGCGTGGAAGCATCCCATTCAAAGGCCGCATTGAAAAGCATGTAGGTGGTAGCCTGGCCAGGCTGATCAAACGGCATGGCACCGATCGCATCCGCCTCCTCAATGGAGTTGTTGGGCTCGCCCTTATCCTTGAGCATGCTGATATCCCGACCCTTCATACCCACACGATAAGCTCCCTCGCTACCATCACTTACGAGCGTCAGGAAATAGTCGCCCGTGGTCTCAGGAATGATATTCAGCTTCAGATTGTCTCCAGAGTAGCGGGTATTGTACCCGGCACTCGATTCACTGAGCAGGTTTTGAAGCGGATCAGCTGCGGTTGACAGCGATGCCGTGAATTCGCCTTCATAGCCTTCCTCCGGCTTGATCGTGCGAACATGATAGATGTGATCCGCCATCAGCGAGAGCCGATAAATGTCAATGGTATCATCGGCGGAAAAGGACGCGTCCTTGAATCCTGTAGGCAGAATGTTGGCTGCAGCCCCGGCTGCCGTATGGTTCGGCTCAATCTCATCCGAGGATACGTCAATATTGACGATATAGTCCCCCCGGTTCAGGGAGCGGTCGTCCGCGCTGGCCGGGGTTCGGCTCGTACGAACCTGCACATACACCGGCCCATCCGCCATCGCAGTATAGCTGGCGGAAGAGTACCATGCATTGCCGCCATCATCATCGTTGTCCAGTTCTTCGGTGCCATCGGCACTGAGGATGACCAGCCGTGTGTCGGTATCCCTGTTCCAGTCGTCACCGCCAACCGGCTTAGTTTCGGCGGAAACCGTCTGGCCGGCCGTCAGATCCACGCGGAACCAGTCCTCGTCGCCGTAGAACATGGGATGCGAGTCATTTGACAGAACAAACATCTGATCGGCTCCGAACGCCTGATAGCTGCCCATCTCGTCGGCCTCCGTCTTAGAGTTGTTGGGCTCGCCCTTCCGGTTCAGGGCATAGAAGTCCGGGTTAACTCTGGAAGCCAGTTTATAGGGCCCCGGATTGCCGGAAATGCTCAGGTAGTACGTCTTGGTCTCCCGCGGGATAATATTGGCGATCTTGAAATTATCGCCGCCGTAGTTGTCCGGCCAGTCGGAATCGTCCAGCAACGTGGCTCCATCGACTTCGTCGTAGAAGCCGACCATCAGTGCATCACCGGTTCCGTTGTCCTGGGAACGGAATGAGTAGAGCTTTCCGGCTTCAAGCGTGAATTTGAAGAAGTCCATATCCCCGCTGGTGAGCGCCGCCTCATACGTATTGCCAATCGCGATCAGATTGGCATCCGCAAAGGAGTTGTTACCTTCGGTTTCCTCAAACGGCAGGCCGCCGGACAGGGTGTAAAAGCCCACATCCGTATCCGTCATCCCGCGAACAACAACCGAATACTGCCCCGCTTCCGTAGTCGTCAGGGAAATTCCATCCGAGCTCATGCCCAAGACTTCTCCGCCGGGACTGATAAGCGACATGACTACCGGCGCATCATTGACGATATCCTGAGTGCCGCCGATCGACAGTGCCAGCTCAAATCCGGTGCCGACGGTAAAGTGATGCAGGTCCACATCACCGGCGGGCCAGATCATGGCCGTGCGGGGAGCCGCGCCCGGCCCCACTTCCAGGGCATCCTGCGCGGTCGCGTCTGCCACCTCGTTGTCGGGCTCATTGGAAACGAGCCCGTCAAAAACTTCTCCTTTATCAACCAGTCCCAACTGATAGCTGCCGGCAGAGGCGGAGCTCAATTTGAGGATATACGCTCCCGATACCGGCGGGACATAGGATGCGAGAAGGAAGTCGTTATCGCCGGCATTCCCGGCCACCGACTCGGTAAGCAGGTTCTCCGTCACCATCGTGCCTCCGGCATTGTCAGACTCGTCCTCCCGCAGCAGCTCAACCTGAATGTCTGACGACACCGTGGAATTGGTGCTGAAAATGGAGTACATCCGCTGCGAATGCAGGAAAATGCGGTAGTGGTCCATGTCAGAGGCAGAATCAAATGCGCCTGTCAGTACGGTGTCGGCCCGTGTACCGACGGACATGGCTTCCGCCACCGTATTGTTCGGCTCCAACTCGGTGGGGTCAGACGGATACTGGTGCACATACACATCGTACATGAATCGCCCCGGATCCCGATTGTCCACGCTCTGGGTCGGACTGCGCGTGGCCGATGCCCAGGCCGATACCCACAACCACATGGGAGCACCCACATCGGTGTCCTTGATTTCGTAGGTGAAGCGGCAGTGGATATTGTTGGGCTGCCCGGTGGTGGACTGGATCTCCCGGCCGGCATCGTCGTCTTCCTCGAGAATACTGGTATAGTCGGCATCGTACAGGCGGCAGCGCGTGTCTGACCAGCGCGTATTGCCCGGCCCCATACTTCCGTCCGTATCGCGGTAGTATCCGAAGAACGGCAGGGTTTCGACCACCAACGTATGGCCCGCTTTCAGGTCATCAATCCGATAATGATCCACATCTTCGTCCCCCTGCGCCAACAGCTGCGGATACATATTGTTGCCCTGGGTCGGGATAATGTCGGAGTAGGCTTCGTTGGGCTTGACAATCTTTACGGTATCCGGATTGAACCCCATAAAGGTGCGGACCACCGCATCTACAGGCAGCGTGGACATGGGATTGGTCAGCGCCTCCTGGAACGTCTGATTCGGCTCGTACTTGCTCACCCAGGGCTCCATGTCCACCGACAGGGCGGAAAAATGATACGTTCCCGTCTCATCTCCGGGGTTGATGGAGGTGGGTGCGCCGCCGGTATCGCTGTTGAACAGGAAGAGATAAAAATCGCCGGTGAGCTGGGCTCCGGTGGCAGGATCAATGGGTGACACCCAACCGGTCAGCCGGAAGTCCCCGGAATTGGCCCGGTGGTCGGTCGTCTCGCCCAGGATATCTCCCTGAATCTGGTCGTTGCCCTCAAGTCCGTTGAAATTCTCAACGAAATTGGTATCCAGGTCCGACTCATGGAACAGGCGCATGCTGACCTTGGGCTCATCATCGTCCGTGTTCATGGTGCCGGGATACGAGTGCGTCCCGGCGAAGTAGTACATCTTGGTCGTATCCACGGTGAAGACAAAGACATCGTAGTCCCCTTCGGTGAACGAGGCACCAATCAGACCGCCGGAGAACTCCTCGTCGCCACGCCAGCCCGCTGTCATCAGCACATCATTGATATTATCAGCGGTGTCAAAGTAGTCGTTGGGCTCCATTTCGGTGCGCACAACATAGTCGTGGTCCTGCGACTCGGCGAAATAGAACGGCACAGCCTGCTGCGCTGCCTGGTGCAGATCCGCCATTTCCTGCAGACGCACAGGATCGTCCGCATATTTGGCGATGACCTCCTCGTAATTCGGGCCGTACAGCTCATACAGGAACTGCTGGCTCGCGGCGGGTACCTGCTGCGCCGCCGATGGCAGGCAGAAAAGGGAGCCGACAAGCAGGCAGAGAAAGGTAAGTGGAGTGTGTTTCATGGTAACTGGAAACTGTCAGGATAAAAATGGTCGGGGAATCCCCCCAAAAAGCAGCCGCTGCGCGCCATGTGACAGGTGGTCATGATGTGCTCAGCGCCTTAGTTGAATGACATGGACAACGACACCCGGTGCACCTTTTGAAGAATCGTCCAGTCCGCATAGGCGTAGTCAAAAGCGAACGTGTGGCGCCTTCGCAGGATGTACTGCAGCCCGCCGCCCAGCGTCAGCCCGCTGATCGCGTCACGTTCAAAAAGATTCTGGTAGCCAGCCCTGAAGAAAACCAGGTTGTTGAATCCGTATTCCAATCCGAAGCTCATACTCTCAGTGGACCCCGTAGGATGCATGAGGCTGGCCAAGGCCACGACTTGGCCCCGTCCGGGCAGCGGTCTGCGGTAAGAAGCGCCAAAACGGAATATTTGCGGGAGCGGAAATCCGTCCGTCTTGTATTCGACCGGAATGTTCTCAATACCTCGGTTGGTCAGGTCGGGATCAATGATGTTGGTCAGGTTTTTACCCGAAAGCCGCATGTCAGGTCCGAAATTCGAAATACTTGCACCGAGTGCCAGACCCGCAAGAGGTGTTTTGTAGTGCACGCCGACATCCAGAGCCAGCTGTCCGGCGCTCTCGGTCCAGATGCGCTGACTGATATACTTAGTGGTAAGCCCGACGGAAAATACCGGAATCAGCTGCGTCGCCATCGACAGGCTGACCGCATAGTCCTGCGCCGTGTAGGTCTCACCGGTCCCCTCGGGCATCAGCACAGTCCTGACCGGCTGAGGCGGCACGGATAAGGCCACAATGCTGGCCGCAGCTACGCTTCTGATGAACGGCAGCTCTTTGGCCAGCGTGAAGAACTCATGATTGGTTTCCGCCAGCCACTCGGCGTGCGAAAACGATATGCCGAGCCCCTTCATGTAGGCCAGTCCGGCGGGATTCCAGTAGATCATTTCCATTCGACCACTCTCGGCCACATAGGTGCCGCCCATTGCAACCGGCCGGGCCCCGACACCGATTTCCAGAAACGCTGCGGCCACGGTGCCCTTGTTGGACACGTTCGTGACAAATTCCTGCGCCTGTGCCATCCGGTCCAGCGGCAGCAGCGTCACCACGGCCATTAGGGCCATGTGACGCAAAGCGCGCATTCGGACTTGAGGCCTGGTGGAACACATGGTTACTTGATAATGGCAAATCGGCCGATTTTCTCGCCTATCCCGGGGGCATCCACATGGTAGATGTACACCCCGTAAGATACATCCAGTCCGTCATCGGATTGCAGATTCCAGGTGGCAATACTGCGATCGTTGGCCCCGATGTGCTCGATGACTTTGAGCTGTCGCCCGCTGATGGCAAATATCCGAATCGTGCATTCTTTGGGCAGATTCCGAAAGTCAATCCGCCGCTCTCCGCGTCCAGAAAGCAGCACGCTGCGTGCTTCCAGCGAATTGACGGCGACATATGGATCGGGCACCACATAGATGTCATCCAGCATGCTCTCACTGAGCGGCTCTTCAAGGGTGTTGCCCTCCACCTTGAACGTCAGCACATCATCCCGGTCGAACGGCTTGGCGGTTTCCACCAGAAAGATGTCCCCGTCGGTCGGGATCTCATTGGACACAATTCTGGCCAGTGTTTCCAGGCCCACGGCAGGCGGGGGCGTAGACTGTATGACGGACCGCAGTCCGGGGATGCTCAGCAGCGAATCCGTAAGGCCTTCATACCACAGGTTGATGTCATTTAGAAAAGCCTCCAGTTCAGTGGTCTCCAAGTCTGCGCCGAAGGGACGCCTATGCAGGCCTCGGACGCTATGGATGGCCAGGGAATCATAAAGGACATTCGCGGTAGCCGACACGGCATCAAGCGCGGACTGGGCATTGGCAGACAGGGACACCGCCAGTTGCCAAGTGGACTGCGTGTAATAGACGTAACGGCCCAAGGTGACACTGGCGACTCTGAGATTGATGATGTCGCCCGGGGAAAGGATCCCTCGAACCGTGTCCCCAGGTACGATCGGACTGGATGCCTCGGACAGCTGGAAGGGCATGCGGACCGGATTGTTCAGATTCGTCACATCCCAGATGCTGTAGTTGGTCGCGATCCGATTACGAAGGCTCAGTGAGTTGGAGGTGTCAGCCCCGGGAGCGGACACCCTGATTTCATAGTCCGCCGGTACGGCGAGATTATCGCCGGGTGTCGCGACCGATATCACGGTTCCGGGTGCCGGCGTACCACGGACCGATGACGGATTGTCCAGCCAGGCTGTCGTAATAGGCTCGGGCGCAAGCGGATTGCTGATGGTGAACTTCATCCCATCGTAAGTCTTCGCCCGGAGCACTTCACTGTCGAATATCTCGTCACCCCGGCTGCCGGGCAGGCTGGTGGCCAGCACCTGGTTGGTGGTCACATTCCGCAGCGTAAATCCGGTGGTGAGGCCGTTCTTGAGCAGCACGGAATCCACTTCGGCAAACGAGTTGTCGTCGGTGAAGGTGAACTCGTATTCGTACCCCTGACTGTTGGCCTCGTCCGGCAGCAGAAACTCCACACTCAGGCTGCCGGACGCATCGCCGGACTGCCGCTCAATGCCATCGACCAGCTGCGGCGGTTTGTAGCCCAAGGCCGGCTTTTGGGGCACCACGACAGCACAATTGCGATCCACATTCACCGGTCGGTCAAAGGCATCCACCTCAATGATCTTGGAGCTTTCCGTCGGCGTAATCTCCGCCAGATTATCGTAAACCGAAATCCCTTCCCCGAAGAAAGAGCCGTGATACCCGTGGTCCACCGATACGACACAGTAGTAATAGGTGCGTCCGTTGTCCACGGTCGAATCCACCACGCTGTATTCAAGTCCACTGTCGGTTCCCATGTCGTAACTGACCCCGAATCCGCTGATCGGGACCGGATGAGCGCCATAGAGTCCGTTTTCGATGTCAAACTGCACCTTATCTCCGGCTTCAGTCAACAGCGGCTCCCACAGCAGCGGGTTACCGAATGCATCCGTGATGGTCTTGATATCATTGAATTCAGGCTCGGTGCTGCGGTATACCTTGTACATTTCAAAGTCAAAGCCGTACACCGGGTCACGTGACGATTCCGCACTCTGGTCCCAAACCAGCGTAACCTTGCCATCACCGGGTGCCGCGGTCAGAAACGGCGGGCGCGGAGGTTTGGCAAAGCTGTAGTCGGCATCATAGATATTCTGCATGGTCCGCTTGTTGCGGAGCATGTCCTGGAAGTCATTGCCGCAGAAGTAGGCCAGCGAGAAGCGCTGTTTGCTTCCGCGCTGGATTTCGGCATAGCCGGAGCTGTAAACGTAGATGACATCGGCGGTCTCGGTGGGCACGATGAATTCCGTTTCCGGCACCGGCTGAATGTATTCCGCCCAGAACAGCGGGTCATCGTCCAGGTCGCGGTCAAAGTCAGCCGGCGTACGAATCACCATATTGGTGAGCCCGATCTGGTCAATTTCGTCGTTATCTGTGAATTCAAAATTGGGTTCACCCGGATCTGCGCGCCCGTTGGCCTCCGTCCCGTCAGGATCCGGGCCGCTGTAGCCTTCAAATTCAGGTCCGAGACCATCGGAACCGGTATCGTCATTGATCGGCTCGATCGTCAGGCGGCCATCGTTATCCAGATCTTCGCCGGGGTCGAGAATAAAGTTGTGATTAGCATCTTCATTGTCGTAGACACCGTTGCCGTTCGGATCCTGCCACGGGCGCCAGTCTCCGTCGTCATCGATGCCGTTTTCGCGGCTTTCGTCCACCAGGCCATCGGCATCATTGTCAATTCCGTCGTCACTGATTCCCGGGCTCTCCAGGAATCCCACCCCGGCATACCCGACCTTAAAGCCGTTGATGACCAGGTCCCGCTTCAGCCATTGGTAGGTGATATCGTCCTGGGTGTCAAACAGGGCCTGGTTATTCCCCGTGGAGCCGGCAATATCGTAGTCCACAATCATGGCGATGATAGCAGTGGGAATTTCCTTGCGGCTGACGTTTTCAACATCAAAGGTGGCAATGAATATGTCTTCAGCCAGAACGCTGGCCCACTGGTATTGCCGGATTTCCACTTCCACGCCGAGTCCGCGTCTTCCGCCCTGCGCCCACGGCCTGCGATCGGGTTCTCCGGTAGCCGGATCCAGGAAGGGCGCATAGTTGAATTCATCGTTATCGCGGTCGTCAGCGAGATAGTACGATTCCTGGTCGCCGCGCACAAACGCACCGTAGGCTCCGTTCCATTTGCCGGCCCGTACGCCCGGTTCGGGATTGCAGGAGGTTCCCTGTTCAAAGTCACACGGGGCCCGGAGATCACCCACATAGGACTGCGGCGGCCAGAAGGCCGGCCAGGTCTGCTGAAGGTTGGACTGGGAGGTGTATTCCAGATCGTTGATCAGGTTCTGATCCAGCTCCCTGTTGTTATTGAGGTCCTCGCCATCATCCAACTGGCCGTTTCCGTTGACATCCTCGTTGAGTCCACCGACAAAGTAGAAGCCCGCTTCTTCAAGGAGCTGGCGGTCATCCGGATTGTCGTTCAGCCGGTTACGGGTGCCCAGATTACCCTGCATGTTGTAGTAGCCAGGCAGCGCGCCAAAGAAGAACTTATGGCTGCCGGAGGGGTGCGTGTCGCCCCCGCTGCGGTTGTAGCTGTCGGTTAGAATCTGAAGCTCACTGCCCGCATCATTGGATACCTGCCCGGCCACGATAAAGCTCATCGTGTGTCCGTATTCCACGCCCGACCCTTTGGGCCAGGTGATGAATCTCGGAGACACCGTACTGCCCCAGTATCCGGCCGAAATATTGATATTGGTCACATACGGCACCTGAATCAGATTCCCCGACGCTATGCCTCCGCGGACAAAGTTGCGGAACGAGAGCGGGCCGACTGCCCCCGTCTTGTGCTGGGACTCCCATTGCGCCACTGATCGATCGGCGGCCTGCTGCTGGCGGAATGCCTCACGCTCCGAGGCCGATTCCGGCTTCGGCTGCGCCAGCGGCTGCTCTGCCCCGAAAAGGCCGATCAGGACCCCAATCAGAACCCGAATCAACATAGGTTTCATGCCGATCAGAAATTGACGGTTACGGCGAAGAGTATTTTTCGGGGCGAAGAATACCAGTTCGGAATACTGTCCGCCTCCTGGCTGGTAAACAGCCCCACATAGTCATTGACCATGTCGCGATCCGCTTGAACGACCGGCAGGCGGATGATCTGACCGGAGCGGCCCGATACACTGTCCACATAGAGCTCATTGAGATAATTGAAGACATTCTCCACCTGGATGCGCAGCCCGTAAGAAAAGCGTCCCGCGGTAAGGCGTTTTTCGGCGGTCAGATCAAACGTGAACAGCACGGGCTTTTTCAGCGCGTTGTCAAACTCGTTATCTGGAAAATCAAGGTTGGGATCCAAGAAGGTCGGCGTATAGGGCTGACCGGTGGCCAGTTGCGAAATAAAGCCGACGCTCCAGTTGTCAGCACGTCCGATATTGGCCGACGCATTGAGGGTAAGGGTCTGGTCCCAGTTGAGGGGAATGATCTGCCGCTCAAGAAAGAGATCACCGACCTCGCCGGATCGTCCGGCAATGACAATATTGGCCACATCTCCTGGACTAGACGAACTACCCCGTGCGTCTGAATAGGTCAGGTCCATGGTGGCATTCAGGAGCAGCCCTTCGGGCCGGGTGACCAGCGATATGGTCCCGCCCCGAACCAGTCCGTAATCCCGGTTCACTGTCCGGGTGTACTGCACATTGTCCAGGGTGCCGAGAATTTCCGTTCCCAGAAGATTGCGGATATTCTTGTAGAACAGATTGATGTCAAGTCCGATGGATGCCGACAGCTGTTGCTGGAGCCCCATTTCGTACTTGATGGTCCGTTCCGGCTCAAGGTCCGGGTTGCCGACCGATCGGCCTTCCAGTCGACCGACATTGATAGTGGCAAATACGGGGTTCTTGAACATCTCCCGGTATGCGGGCATCTGCACAAAGTGGCCGTAGGCCACCCGAAACGCCCCCCGTTCCGAGATCGGATAAGAAATGCCGACGCGCGGACTGAGGTACATCTTGATCGGCGTGGGTTCAAAGTTGTCCGTCCGTCCGATCCGGTCCGTCGGGGTTCGCGGATCAATCAGTCGGTTTTCGCGCACGTCAAAGTACTCAAACCGTGCGCCCAACTTAATGACCAGCCGGCGGTCAAACTCAAGTTTGTTCTGAGCGAACGCGGCAAACTCAACCGGAGCCTGTTCAAAGCGATCGTCAACGGCGTATCGTGCAAGTTCCGGCACCAGCGCAGGCAGCAGCTGCCGTACAGCTTCGGCATAATCGGCGAAATTAGGATAATCGGCCGCCGGCGGGTAGGTCAGTGCTAAAAAGAGCGAGTCCGGGTTGTCGCGATGCACCCAGCTGCGATCCAGGTCCTCAATGACATAGGCATTGTGCCGGAACTGGACTCCGGTCTTGAATTCATTACGGGGATTGATCTGCCAGGTGAAATCTCCAGAGGCAATGACCTGGGTTTCGGCGCTCTTCCCTTCGCCGTTATCGGTGGCCCCGAGACTGTAGCCGGTGCCATCGTCAGAGGCCGAGATGTACTGGATCCTGGGATCGGAGATGGATTCAAAGGCATACGATGTACTGGAGAACGTTTTGTACGATGCCCTGGCGGCCAGGACCTTGTTGCTGCCCAGTGTTTGCTTCACCGAAAGGATATGAGCCAGTGAGCTGAAGTAGCTGGTGCTGCGATTGTCGGGGGCGTACCGGCGCCCGTTGCTGTAGCCCTGCCCCTGCCAGCGATTATACAGCGCGCTGTAGGTCACATGGAGTCGCGAGGTTGGCCGAAAGACGATCTTCGGGTTGAGCGTCAGGGAGCGGCGCCACTCCATGCGCACAATCTCCCCGTCCCCGGATGAAAAGGTCCACGGGTTGCCATCGGCCCTCAGGATCGGGGTACCGGTCGGCGTACGGGCCGTATCCAGCGAAATCAGGCGCGTATCATCCGGCTGATACACATCGCGATACCAGCGGCGATACGTGTCAATAATGAAGCCGTCCTCAGCGGTAAATCTGCGCTCTCCTTTCAGGGCCCCGGCCCGATCCTCAAAACGGCCGGAAAAGAAGAACCCCAGGTTTTCTCCGAGGATTGGTCCGCTGAGCGTCAGGGCTGCCCCTTTGGTGGCGACGGGATCAATATCGGTGCCGCCGATAAAGATATCCTCGTTTTGCGCGTAGAAGTCGCCCGTCTGGAGGCGCAGCTGTCCCGTCAGGGTCCGAGACGGATCACGGGTAGTCACACTGACGATGCCCGACTGTGCGCCGCCGAACTCGGCATCAAACGTGCCGGTGAACACCTGCAGCTCCTGCACGGACTGTACCTCCACATCCACCGAGTTGCCCCCTGACTGGGAGAAAACATTCTGCACGGGGATGCCATCAATTATATAGGCGGTTTCCCGTTCGCGTCCGCCACGAAAGTGCAGCCCTCCACCGGCACCGGTGACCACGCCCGGCTGAAACTGAACCAGCTCTCCCAGCTCCTGCACGGGCAGACGCTCAATCGCGGCCTGATCCACATACGAAACGGTGCTGGTGCGGTCCCGGATCACAATCGGGCGCTCGGCACTGACGACAATCTCTTCGCCTTCAACCACTTCTTCGCGCAGCGATCCGTCCACAAAGGTGGTCCGTCCCGAAAACACCTGAACATCCTCGTGTCGGATGGTTGCAAACCCCACGAATGACATGATCAGGGTATACGTCCCCGGAGGCACCCCCAGAATCACATAACTGCCATCGGGTGCGGTAAGTGTGCCCAGATTCGTGTTCTCCTCCAGATAGACACTGGCCCCCGGGAGCGGGCCTTCCGTGGCAGCCTCCTGGAGCACCCCGGCAATCTTCCCGGTACTCTGGGCCTGAGCTCCCCAGGCTACACAGATGATCACGCTGATCCACAATCCCGTGCGCAGGGTTGCCGAGCCGAGCGGGCCTCGGGTCAGCAACGCTGTCCCACGGTCACCGGCGGGTCGGCATCCCCGGATGCAAGGCAATTGTATGTAAGCCATGCGCTAAGCAGCAGCAGCCTGGATCACGCCGAAATTAGGCAAAAAATCGTAATAACGCAAGAAAGGGCAACGCAACGAAAGATAACAAAACTAATTGCCGCAGATTTTCCGTTGATGTTCATTACCGGGATCTGCATCGCCGACCTTGGCCTGATCGGCGGTTCAGGGGGCCTTTTGTGGCAGATTTTCCCCATTGGGCATCAAAACGATTCAAATGTGCATGTGCCGACATACGGTCTGGGCCCGGATCCGAGATTGGGAGGCTGAGCGCGCGGGCGCACAAGCCTGCGTGGAATGCAGGCCTCCGTATTGGAGGATTCGGTCCGGCAGCCAGCCTCGGTGTGTCGCTCTTCAGCCCCAGGCGGGACGCAGGCGGGGATCAGTTGCCTATCCATCCTACCGGACCAGAGAGATCTGCCTGGAGTAAACGGTGGTCCCCGAAGTCAGCCTGAGGGCGTACATGCCGCTGGCCAGATGAGTCGCGCTGAAGGTCACCACATAGCGCCCGGGGGCATGTTGCCGGTCTACGAGTGTGGTCACCTGCCGGCCCTGCAGATCGTACACTTCAAGTGTCACCCGCTCAGGCTGAGCCACGAAATAGCGGATGGTGGTTGAGTCCGCAAACGGGTTGGGGAAGTTCTGATCCAAGCCGCCGGCCTCCGGCAGCTCACCTTCCTCGGATTCAAGCGATGCGTATTTGTTTATCACAAATCGGTCCACCTGCTGTCCGTTTTCGTCAATGGCCGCAACCGTAAGCTGGTCGTCATTGACATCTATCCGCGTAAAGTGGTGCACCATGTCCGAAAACGTGATGTGATCGTAGTCCACGAAGAAGTCATCCAGGGCTCCGCCCCCTCCCCCCGAGACCAGGTAGTGGACATGCTCTTTTTCACCCCGCTCGTAACTGTGCGTGTGGCCGTTCATGACCATGTCCACATCGTATTCCTCATAAATGGGTACCAGGTGGTTCTGCACGCGCTCGTCGCCGTAGTAATTGGTCCAGTACTCGGTGTACGGCGGATGGTGTGCATAGACAAAGGTCCACATCGCAGATCGGCGCAGACTGTCGGTCAGGGCCTCCATCAGGAAGGAATGTTGCGCGGACCCTGGCGTGAAATCGCTGTTGGTGTCCAGCGCGATGAAATAGGCGTTCGCCCATCGGAAGGAGTAATATCGCTCGGTGCTGTCGGCGTTGTTGTGCGGCAGGTAAAAGTCGTCCAGATAAACACCGCCGTTGTCGGTGATCACATCGTGATTGCCCAGCGAGGTGAATACGTTGACATTCTTGATGATTTCGCGGTACGGTTTGAAGTAGATGTCGTCGTAGTAGTCACCGGCACCCTGATGGACATCGCCGACATGCACAATAAAGTCCGCTTCCCGCTCATTCATGCTCGCGCGCATCTGCTCACCGACGCGCCATTGGGTGGGTGTATCAACGCCGCTGTCGCCAAGGACCAGAAATGAGAACTGCTTCTGGTCGTGCCGGGGTGCCGTTTTGAAGTTCTCTTCGTTTGCCGACCGGTCGGACCCGCTGTAGACTTCATAGAAGTATCGGGTGCTCACCTGCAGGCCATCCAGTCGCACATGGTGCTTCTGTACGGGTTCGGATTCAGCGGCTTCCTGATCCAGACTGCCCTTTTCCATGCCGTACCGCACCCGCCCGACCGAAGGCTCCACGGTCCGCCAGGCCACTTCGATCGAGGACTGCGTCGGATTCTGGATATAGGGGGCCCGAAATTCGCGCACCTGATACATGAACTGACGTTCTTCCGGCTCGCTGTAGATCTGCGGAGTTTGCGTTACGGCAACGCTATCGTAGTGTGCACCGGTGTTGGCATAGGACAGCAGCCCAATCCGGCCGGAGCTGTGTTCACTGTCGCGCGCCGACAGGATCAGTTCGCCGTTCAGATACGCCCGGAGCGTATCTCCGCGAACATCGGCGGTCAGCGCAAAATAATCTGACGGGTAAGCCTGCGATACTTTGTTCTCGGCCAGGATGATCGGTTCACCATCCACGAATTTCTGCAGGCGCTGTAGCGGCGTATTGACGGGTGTACCCGACGAGTCCAGTCCCGACCATGCCGCATCGTTCATCAGCAGGATGCGGTAATAGTTGCGCTCGTCCTGATAGCGGAAAATCAGACCGACTCCATCGTTGTCCGAGCTGCGGACGATGGCGTTGAACGAGTAGTCGGCCCAGTTCTTGTCTCCGGTGGCCACATGGGTGCTGAGGTGGTATCTGGTTTCGAGCTCCACGGGGCCGTAGGACCAGATACTGGATTTCTGCACGAGCTCGCCGAATTCGACCACCCAGTTGCTGGGGCCGAACTGAGGCTCAACATCGTCAATGACCTCCCACCCATCGTAGTTGCCATCGTTGAAGTTATCCACAAAAGGCAGGGACTGTCAATTAGCGGCCGCCCCGGTCAGGGCGGCAAGCGTTAGCAGAAGAGGGCGTTGCATCGCAATCCAATTATTGAGAAATCATTACAAAGTAACGCATATTCGGGTTCGCTGAAGCCGCCATCGGCTGATTGCCCGCGCGGCCCATCGCGCGCCTGGTTTTACCCGGGTTGACCGCTCTCGCTATCGGCTCTGCCCTTAAGGCAGCACCCCCAGCAGATCATTTCGGATCTGTTTCCAGGGTTGGCCGAGATTGATGGTCGTCGCGCGAATGTTGAATCCCTCCAGGCATACCGAGATGTTAACATGCTGATCAACGGTCGGATAGAGCAGGATTCCATCGTGGCGGACCGGTGCCGGCACGGTGGCTTCACGGTTGCGGAGATAGGCCAGCAGCTGGTACAGATGATTGGAGCGCAATTTGCCGCCAATCCTGCCCCCCAGGGTCTCTTCGTAAAACTTGGTGTCCATGATGATCCGCTTATCGGGTGCCTCCAGGATTACGTCAGCCTCCATTCGGGGAACCGCGGCAACACTTGAGGCAGGCATATCACCTTTATTCCATCGAATCCGCCGTCCCTTTTTGTTGACGGCGTACTTGTGCTGCTCCGATTGGTAGAAGCCGATCACGAAGTCTTCAAACAATTGCGCCAATTGTATGCCTGACACCTCGCGGAAGGTCGCCTGGCCGGATGTCTCGTCCACCAGCAGCTGGTCGTAAATGAGCTGGCATACCGACAGCAGGAATCGGTAGTTGCGCCGGTTGCGGTCCAGTACGACCTGACCGAATGTACGCCGATTCAGGTGAATGTCGGAGATGCCGGCGAGTTTTAGGTAGCCTTTCCTAACGTCGCCGCGCACCTTGTGATCGAGATTGGGCAGTCGGAGCAGGTGGCGCAGGGTTGCGCGCAGCATCTGATTGTGCAGCACATCGTGCGAAAGTTCTTCGTACACGCAGGCAATCTGCCCCTTAGCGCGCAGCGCCCGCTTGGTGGTCTGTGCCAGATCGATCCTGCCGCGGACACCTGCTATGTCTTCGTGAACTTCCGAAAAACCGCGGTCCAGTCCGGTACGAATCAGTTGAAAGACACCTTGGGACAGGATCTTTGCGAGGAGATCCTGGACGGTCTCCAGCCGGTCCAGCCTATCGCGCCGAACGGTATCCCCCGACTTCCAGTGCTTCCAGGCGTAGCACAGGAGGTAGTACACATTAAGAATCGGGATGCGGCTCATTCGGGAGTAGATCCTCTATGGCCTGTTCGGCTCTGCTGCGGCTGTCAAACCAGTATTCCCGAAGCAGCGGCGCGATCTGCGTTTCAATAATGTTCCGGTAGGAGGATTCATCCAACTCGTTGGCCTTTGCCGGCACAAAATAGCTGTGTCCGATCTGGAATCCTTTCCCCAGATCATCGTCACTGGTGATGGTGTCATTGAGGGCATTGAGCTTGCGCACGATGGTTGCTATCAGCTTCTCTTCCACCTGATGATCCAGCAGGAATTTCCTGAATTTATCCGAGCCGAACTCCGGCTTGAGTGATTCGAAGGCGAATCGGCGTCGCAGCGCGTAGTCCACGATTGCCAGCGAGCGGTCGGCCGTATTCATCAGCCCCAGAATGTGCACATTCGCAGGTACACTGAAGCGCTCGCCAGCTGCACCGTACGTGAGCGCGATCGCATGCTCATCACCACGCTTGTCGGCTTCAATCAGCATGAGGAGCTCCCCAAAGATCCTTGACAGATTGCCGCGATTGATTTCGTCAATGATGAATGTGTGCGGCACATCCGGCCGCTGGCGGGCTTTCTTGCAGAATTCCAGGAATACGCCATCGCGGAGCGTGAATCCGCCTGCCTCGGTGGGTCGCCACCCTTGTACGAAGTCTTCATAGGCGTACGACTGGTGGAATTGGACCATCCCGATAATGTCGGGATCCTTGATGCCTGCCAGATGCCACGCAATTCGCTTGGCAATGAACGTCTTGCCAACTCCGGGCGGCCCTTGCAGCATGACATTCATACGCAGGGTAAGCGAGGCAACAATCCGGTCAAACTGCTCGGTGGTCAGGAAAAGATCTTCCTTAGGCTCTACCCAGGCAGGGGCAGTCCCCAGCCCGATCAGATCCATCTTCAGGAATGCACGCGACACCGTTGAACACCAATTGTTGTGCGTTAGGGTTAGGGGTTTATTGATAATATTCCGAGTGGCAATCATTACGACAGGTTTGGGGCACGAATGCCATTCAACGCTGCGGCTATGCCGCAGGTCAAGGCGTTCCGAGGCATACCGGTAATCTCCGGTGATTCGGCACCATCCCAACAGCCGGGGTGGCCGCCCGTAGAATGCTATCAGCACATCGCCAATGCTCAGCTCCTGGGAAAATTGCCAGCAGGCCAGCGTTCGATGATTTGGTTTTTTCCCGGCACCGGCCTTGATGAGGGCCTGCCTGATGGCATCTTTGGACTCAAATTGGCGCAGGTCGCCCAATGCTGTCTCGGACAGGGCAATCTTACCAACCTGGCGTATTCTGTCCCAGTTACGCCCCCCGCTACCTGTTGAGTGCACCCAAACCTTTATATCGCCAAATTCCTTCCGCAACCAAGTCTTATAGTGGACATTTTCGATCTGATCAAATTCAAATTGATCCCCATACAGTCGGGCTAGCTCGCGTCGGGTGGACTGTAATTCCTGATCGATTCGTACCGGAGACCATATTTCAGATTCGCTGTGGCTGCCCTCACCCATTCCATACCGCCTAACCTTCCCACGCTTTTGGCCGCTGGACATTATGGGCTCAAAATCATCCGGGAACAGCATGTAGAGTACGGCATGGCGAAGCTGAGATCGGCCACTTGCGGCCTGCCCGTCCACCCATCGGGCAAAGTTCCACGGATCTTTGATTTGGTCCTTTTGGGATTCATTGCGCCAAGCCAGCACCAAGTCAACCAGATAAGCGGTCTCCTGGTGCAGATTCGCACTGTAGCTCTTGCCGGGGTTAATGAGGCCTTTCCCGAGCTCGCGGCCCAGCAACCGTTGATCATCAGGTAGCCCTTCGCCTGACCAAGCCCAGACGGTGCGGATATGCTCGCGTTTGGTGGCTTCCGGTACCGTATCAATCAGCAGATAGTACACCCACAGGCATTCTGCAAAGAGCTGGACTACCGTAGTGGCAGCAGGTTGAAGGCGACCCTTAAACTGTTCGTGGAATGTTCCATCGCCGGCACCTTTCTCTTC
>JAPPNA010000008.1 GCA_028873925.1 Bacteroidota bacterium
CCAGGTCAGGAAGGAGCTTCAATCCTTGGCGCAGATTCCGGGAAATTCCGAATCGTCATGAATAATCCGGGCTGAAGCCGCCTTGGACTGTTCGGTCGAACCTCCCGGCGGGACACCGATAGGCAGACGGAACTATGATGAAATCGTGCGCCTGCATACCGATGCGATGAAAAATCAGATTCAGAGCATACCGTAGCGTCAGGTCCGCACTGGGGACGGAAGATGTTGGCCGAAGTAGAAGGGCCATTTGGAACGGCACTCGCGCAGCCTCCTGCAAAGGGCCCGTTTAGGCTTCCCGGCGGTGCCTCGCCCGTTGCAGCCATCAGTGCACACTCGGGGCCACTGACGAGGATTCCGAGCGGGCCAGGCCGCTCCGAACCGCAAGGAGGATGCCCATCTCCAAGTGTTCGGGTTCGCACCACCGGCGAATCGGCTGGTCCAGCACGATGACGCGATAATATTGCAGGCCGCCCCATAGGCGGCAACCCGAGCGGAGTACCCGGGTCGGCCCCATCCAGATTGACCGACGCGGTCCTTGATAAGCGCACTGGCAGTGCAGTGCAGCCGTTAATCCAGTGCGGCTTCCAGCAGGGCGTACTCCTTATCGATGGCCGTACCAATGCTGGTGAGGAGGTTTTTCTGAATGTGGTTCGAATCCAGAATCCAACTGCTTTCGCAGGCCTGGTAACCGTACTGCGGGCCTTTTTCAATTGTCTCAAGCACCGGCAGCACATCAAAGGCCCGACGCTGGTACTGCCTCCGTACCCCCATCAGCGGCATCCGCAGTTCGCTGACTCCGGCAAACTTGGTCAGTATCAGCAGTTTCGCCAAGCCAAAGGGAAGCAGGCGGCCGTTCGGCAGACGCTGCAGTGCGGGATTAATGTTGGGCAGTGAAATCGTAAAGCCGACCGGCACCCCGTTCAGAAGCACAAAAAAACAGACGCGAGGATCAACGATCTGCTTCATGGATGCGGCAAGGTGGGAGAACTCGGCATCGGTCACCGGCACGAAGCCCCAGTTGTTCTTCCAGGCATCATTGTAGATGTCGCGCACAATCTGCACATCCTGCTCATAACGCGACATGTCCAGCGTACGCAGCGAGAGACCCGGATTACGTCGGTGTACAATGTTCGCCCCCCGCCTGAGGCGGTCAAACTGTACATGCTTGCGGTGGATATAGTAGGCCCACAGCCTCATGACCCGCTCAAAGCCCCAGCGCGTCAGGAATTCTTCGTAGTAGGGGTAGTTGTAAGTCATCAAAATGGAGGGCACACGGTCAAAACCGTCTACCAGGAGTCCCGAGGAGTCGTTCAGCGTCGGGTTGGTGGGCCCGCGCATTATACTCAATCCCTGTGACCTGACCCAGGCTGCTGCCGCATCCAGCAGCACGACGGCCGTTTCGTATTTCTCCTCACACTCAAAAAATCCGAAGAACCCCGCCTGGTCCTGGTGCATCCGCAGATGTTCCCCATTGAAAATGCCGGCTATACGCCCCACTACCCGGTTGTCGGCATCCACGGCAAGATACAGCTGCATCCGGCCGTGCTCAAAGAACGGATTCTTTCTGGGATTGAGGATTTCGCGCTGCTCCATACGCAGCGGCGGTACCCAGTACGGACTGCCGGCGTAGTGGTGGTACGGAAAGCTGATAAACCGCCGCAGTTCACGCCGAGTACGGACCGGGCGGACGGTGCAGGCCATTAATGCTCCACCATGCCGTTGCCGACCACGCCGTGCCGGAGCCCGACACGTCGGAACGCTTCCAGTATGGTGTCCAGATGCTCGTCAGTGTGCGTGGACATATACGAAGTACGCATGATGGTGAGGCCTCGCGGCACTGCCCCTCGCCACGGCACGACGGGATTGACAAACACACCCTCTTCCAGCAGGTCCGTCCAGAATTGGAAGGCGGTCATCATTTCCCGCCCGATCACCACGGGGACTATCGGCGCTTCACTGTCCCAGACGTTGAATCCGGCGGCCCGAAATCCGTCACGCATATAGGCGGAAATCTCCCAGAGCCGCTTGAGTCGCCAGGGCTCCTGTTCAAGAATGTCAAGGCACTTCAGCACGGTGGCCACGCAGCTCGGCGGCATGGACGCACTGAAGATGTGCGCCGAGGACATGTGACGGATATACTCAATCACATCGTGATCTCCACAGGCAAAACCGCCCAAGGAGGAAAAACTCTTGGAAAATGTGGCCGTTGTGATGGGGACCCGATCCTCCAATCCGAAATAGGCGGCGGATCCACGCCCACCTCTGCCGATCACGCCAACCGCATGCGCATCGTCAAGTATGAGCGCAGCATCAAATTCCTCCGCCAGCGCGACCAGCTCCGGTACCGGGGCGATACGGCCACTCATGGAAAACACACCATCGGTCACAATCAGCCGGTCTGACTCTGGACGTTCGGCCTCCGCTTTGACCAGGAGTCTGCGCAAGTGCTTAAGGTCAAAATGCCGATAACGCCAGGTGTCCGCCGGACTGACCTGCGTACCGGCGACGATGCAGGCATGGTTGTCCTTATCGGAAAAAATAATGTCGTTCTTGGATGTGATCCCCTGGATGACACCCATGTTGGTCATGTACCCGGTGGAGAACAGGATGGCGGACTCCTTACCCATGAAGTTGGCCAAACGGGACTCCAGCTCCAGGTGCAGATCCAGTGTGCCGTTGAGAAACCGGCTGCCGGTACATCCGGTCCCATACTGCTCCACCGCCCGTATGGCCGCTTCCTTGACCCGCGGATCACCGGTCAGCCCCAGATAATTGTTGGAGCCCGCCATAATGACATTGCGCCCGTCCACGACCGCACAGGCCCCCTCGTTACGCTCAATCGCACGAAAGTAGGGATACAGGCCAGCGGCACGCGATCTGCCGATCAGCGCGCCGGGAGCCATGAACGCGTGCGTTTTGTCAAACAGAGAGGGCTCGGGGGCACGCACATTGGCGACAGCGGGCTCCAGATGTTCGCCTTGTATCATAAAGCGCGGACCATTATCACGAATCGCGGTCTGGCAACCTGCAATATACCAAAACAATTGGCGACTGAAATGTTTCGCAGCACCAGCCGCCGGTCAGTCCGAAATCAGCACGGCCTCAATGGCATCCAGTGCCTCCCGGTTACCCACACTTCGGCGGCCGCTGAGTCCGGCCGCCAGGTCATCGCAGGCCGCATCAAAGTCTGTCAGGTCCTCCATCGTGACCCCGCGGTCTATCACGGATCGGCCCAGCTGCTCACGCTCCAGAAAAACGGCATTCAATGTCTGCTCGAAAATGCCCCGGTTGGGTACCGCCAAGAGCGGCTTGCCCAGATACAGGGCCTCGCTCATAAGGGTGAACCCGGCCGTGCACAATACCCCGCGGCAGTGCGCAAGATCATGCAGGAAACTGTCCACCGAAGCAGGCTTGAACGTCAGGTTGGGATACCGGCCCGGGTCCTGCGGAGCCGGGAAATTGTACACGATATATCGGTGCCCATGAGTATGCAGGAGGTCAAGCAGTCTCCGGCTGCCCTCCGGCTGGTTGTAGTACACCAGAAAATAGTCCCCCGGCGAAGGCGACAGATGCATCACATTCGGGCGGATGATCGGCGGCACGATCACCGTCGACTTCGGATGACGAACGGGCGGAAAATAGAAAGAGGTCAATAGGGTCAGCCTAGGTGCCTTAGGGGCCACGATATTGATGATTATGCGCGCCACACTGGCATGGTACAGATGCCGCGATGAAAGCGAATAGCGCGTTTCCGTAACGACCTGCTGGTGGTTCAGCGAAATCACGGGGACATCCAGCACATGAGCCGCCCGCCAGGAAAATGCCTCAAAGTCCGTGATGATCAGATCCGGTTGCCACGCCCTGAAGGTACCGGCCAGGTCCTGCACGATATTTCCAAGGTCCCGAATGGACGGCCAGTTGGCAATCACCGTTGAGGCGGTCAGCACCTGGTTGTCGCGTACTACCTGGACCAGCTGCGGCACCGGCAGCACGGTCTCGCCACGTGCTTCAAGAATGTCCCGGGCCGCTCCGCTTCCACAGAACACCACTTCATGCCTCCTTATCCGAAGGCCATCGCTGATGGCCATGGCCCGGGATGTGTGGCCGCGGCCCTGACCGCTGAGTGCATAAATGATTCGAGCCATGCCCATTCACCAGCGGATATGCAGCCGGATCTGCCCCGGCAGCACGCGGGCGGATACCGCTAGGGATTCGTCCACATCAAAATCAAACAGATGAGCACTCACATAGGCATCCAACAGGGTCAGTGCGTACCACGCAATTGTGCTGAAATACAGCAGGTCGCGGTTGCGCCGGAGCTGGTCACGCTGACTGCGGAACTGGGGTTCCAGCCGCGCCCGGCGAGCGGAGACCTCAGCCTCGGTCAGTGCCGATTCGGGGGTTAGATCCAGATTATCGATCAGTGCGGCATACGCGCCCGCGTACTGCGGAAAAACAGGTGCACCGCTGTCGTCCAGGCGTGCGGTAAACAGGTACGCGTGCCGATAACGCAGATATCGGCGATTAACCAGCAGCGCGCCGCCAAGTGTACCGGCCAGGCCGCCGTACACAAGAGGCAGCTTAAGGTACTGGCGGTTGTACACCTGTCCCCAGCCGGGGATAAGTGCACGCTTTAGAGCGACCCGCGGCAGGCGGGGTGTGAGCGTATCTGCAGTCACCTGGCTCAAGGCCGGAGCTGGCAGACCGGCTGCAAGCACACCGCTGATGGCCAGCATCGCAGGGAGGAGTCGCAGTTTCAGTCTAAGCGGATGGAGTCAGCAACTTGTTCAACAGTCGTGACAGCTCTTCCTCAGAGAAATAGTGCACTTCAATTCTACCCTGGAGATCACCGGAACCGGAATTCTCACCCACCAGCCGCACCTTGGTGGCAAGTTGAGTGCGCAGGCGGCTTTCAAAGTCGCGCAGCGCCAGCACCTGCCGTTCGTCCAACCGGGAACGGGATTCCGTTTTGGACCTTCTGAGGACGGTCCTTTTTGCCATCCGATCATTCGGCCGAGTGGCTCGCACGCGGGCTTCCACCTGCCGCGCACTCAAACCTTCCTTCTGAATGCGTTCGAAAAGCGCAAGCTGGTCGGCTTCCTTTTCCAGACTCAGCAGTGGCCGCACATGGCCGACCTGGATGGTCTGCTTGCGGAGCGCCAATTGGATTTCAGGGGGCAGCCGCAACAGTCGCAGCGTATTGGCTATGGCAGGGCGACTCTTGCCGACCCGCTGAGATACAACCTCCTGGGTCAGCTGACACTCTTCAATGAGCCTCTGGTATCCGAGCGCGATTTCGATCGGATTCAGTTCTACGCGCTGCACATTCTCCACCAGCGCCATCTCCAGCATTTGTTCTGCGTTGGCGATACGCACAAAAGCGGGGATGTGACTGAGATTGGCGATTCGGGCCGCTCGCAGCCGGCGCTCCCCGGAAATCAATTCAAATCGGTTATCATCATTCGCCCGGACAGTGATCGGCTGAATGATGCCGAGTTGCTCGATGGATCGGGCCAGTGATTCCAGTGCATTCTGGTCAAAATCCTGGCGGGGCTGATGCGGATTGGGGTGAATCCTGTCAATGTCTATCTCAAAGATCCGTCCGGCCGTTTCCTGGGCTGTCGCCTTCGGATCAATGTCTTCATGCCCGGTAAACAGTGCGCTGAGCCCGCGCCCGAGGGCCTGGGATTTGGTGGACATTGGGCAACTACAGTTTCAAGGAGTCGCTCTGGGGGAGGCCCACATCGGCCGAAGGCGGTAACGATTCCGCCGGCGCAGGTGCATCGGGTGTGCCGTGCCGGGCGGCCCTTTCAATGATTTCGCCGGCGAGCGACAGGTAGTTGCGGGCACCTACGCAGGTGGCATCAAAAAGAACTACCGGCTTGCCGAAGCTGGGTGCCTCCGCCACACGCACATTGCGCTGTACCAGCGTCTGAAAGACTCGGGAGCCAAAATACCGGCGCACTTCGGCGGCCACCTGTTTGGACAGACGCAGCCGGGCATCAAACAGGGTCAGCAGAATACCTTCAATGTCCAGCGCAGGATTAAGGAGTTTTCGGACAATCTTGATGGTGTTGAGCAACTGTCCAAGCCCCTCAAGGGCAAAATACTCCGCCTGAACTGGAATCAGTACGCTGTCGGCGGCCGTCAGCGCATTGACCGTCAGCAACCCCAAAGAGGGCGGACAGTCAATTATGATAAAGGCGTACTGCTTTCTGACTTCCGCCAGGGCCCGTGCCAACAGCTGCTCCCGGTGACTGAAGCCAATGACCTCCAGTTCGGCCCCCACCAGGTTGATGGTAGCTGGCAGGATATCAAGATTGGGTACGTCCGTAGCACAGATGCTTTGGGGTGCCGTGCTCTTGCCGATCAGGAGCTCATAAACGGAATTGACAACCAGCTTTGAGTCAAGACCCAAACCGGAGGTGCAGTTGGCCTGAGGGTCCAAGTCAATCACCAATGTGCGGTGTTCCCCGACACCCAGCGACGCGGCCAGGTTTATGGCAGTAGTGGTTTTGCCCACGCCCCCTTTCTGATTGGCTATGGCAATAATTCTGCCCATGATGCGACTCACCAAGCTTTATGACCGGCAATAATGCCCGACAGCGTCTGGTATACGGTGCATTTCTGGTGAACGTATCGGCCTGACCGGCAAATCAACGCGGATGGTAAGCTAGAATAAGGAGTAAATGAACGGTGCTAGGGGGGACCCCTGAGTCAGCACGATGAGCAGACTCATCAGCAGCAGGACGACCATGATCGGTGCCAGCCAGTACTTCTTGCGCTCGCGCAGGAAAACCCAAAATTCCGAAACAATCTGCAGTTTACTCATCAACAGGGCATAACCATCCGGCACAATATACGTCACGCAGGTCTGTACTTGTTCCACCCCGACCGTGCAACAAGAATACCGACGTTGCGTAAGCAGCAATAACAGGCTGGCTGGATGCATGCGATTTGCGATTGAATTGTGGGAAGGACTGGTACTGGCGCTTTTTTCACTGATTTCGCACAAAATGCGGGCCGTGCTCACGATGCTGGGCATCATTATCGGTATTGTTACGGTGACTGCGATGTTCACCGTGATTCGCGGCCTGGAGGGAGAGATCGACCGATCGCTCTCCATGCTGGGGACCAATGTACTGTTTGTGGAGCGGACCGCCTGGTTTTATCCACCGCAGGACTGGATACGCTATGCGTCCCGGCCGGACATACGGGCGGATCTGGCAGACGAAATTCGGGATCGGGCGCGGTATGTGACCGCCGCAGCTCCCATCGTTGACACCGGCCGCCCGGTACGCTATCGGGATCGGGCCATTTACGGGGCCTATATCCAGGGTTCCACCCCAGACATCACCCGCGTGGACCGTATTGACCTGACCGAAGGACGATGGTACAATGAAATTGACAACCTGGTCGGTCGGAATGTCGCCGTCATCGGCTCCGAAATCGCTGAGACACTGTTTCCCAACGAGCAGACGCTGGGAAAGGCCATCCGGATCGGCGGCCGCCGCTTTGAGGTCATCGGAGTGCTGGCTAAACAGGGCAAGTTTTTCGGGCTGTTTTCATTTGACGAGCAGATTCAGATTCCGCTGAGAACGTTTGAGCGGCATTTCGGGCGGTACAGAAGTGTTACCATCAAGATCAGGGCGGCCTCGGCTGATGTACTGGATAGAGCGGAAGAGGAGATTACCGGCATCGTGCGGGCTGAGCGCGGGCTGGATGCCATGGAGGAAAACAATTTTGAGGTCAACAAGACTCAGGCGTTTCGGGACCAGATTGCTAATGTAAAGGCGATCGTCTACGGAATCGGCCTCTTCCTGACGGGGCTGTCGCTGCTGGTCGGCGGCATAGGCGTGATGAATATCATGTTTGTGGCGGTCCGGGAACGGACGCGCGAAATCGGGATCCGCAAGGCTGTCGGAGCGAAGCGGCGGGCCATTCTGGTGCAGTTTCTGATTGAAGCCATCACGGTATGTGTAGCCGCCGGTGTACTGGGCGTACTCGCGTCTACCGGCGTGACCGCATTGATTAATCAGTTTATTCCGGCTACGCTGTCGATGGGGACGATCATGCTCGCCTTCTTTATCTGTGTGGGTGTGGGCATCATTTTCGGCGTGGTACCCGCTTGGAATGCCGCCCGCATGAAGCCCATTGACGCATTGCGCTTCAGCTGAGAGATGGTAAACCTTGAATTCGTCCGCCTGGCCTGGGACACCGTGCGCAGCCACAAGCTTCGCTCCGCCTTAACGTTGTTGGGCATCGTCATCGGCGTATTCGCCATCATTGTGGCAGTCACGGCGGTGCAGGTAGTGGAAACCAGTGTGGTCAATACCGTGGAGTCCTTCGGCACTACGACATTCAGCATCAGCAGCCGGTCCTCGTTCTCGCAGAGCGGCACCCGGTACAGGGCCCGCAAGAACCTCACCTATGACCACATGCTCCAATACAAGGAGCAGGCGGAGCTGGTTGAGGCGATCAGTCCGCAACTGACCGTAACCAGCGTACGGGAGGCGCGATTCGGCGACCGCAAAACCGACCTCGTGGTGCAGCCTGTCGGCACCAATGAGCACTGGGTTGACAACAACGGATTCAGCGTTGAGCGCGGACGCAATCTGACCTCGACAGACATACATCTGGCGCGCCCGGTGGTCGTCATCGGTTATGAGCTGGACGAGATGCTGTTTCCCAGTGTAAGTGCCGTTGGCAAATCCATTACGGTGGGCGGACACCGCTACCGCGTAATCGGCGTTCTGGCCCGTAAAGGCGAAACGTTTGGTGAGAACATGGATCGGCTGGCCCTGGTCCCCATTACGCGTATGATCAGTATCTACAGTGCCGGTGCCAGGAATCTGCGGATTCAGGCGCGTACCGCACACATGAATCTGTTGGACGATGCCATGGAAGAGGCAATCGGCATTCTGCGTTTGGTAAGGGGGGTGCAGCCCGGTGATGAGAATAACTTTGAGGTGGAGAGCAACGAGTCTCTCCTGGACGAATTCAGAAACCTTGCCTCGCGCTTTGCAGCCGGCGTGGCTGCGGTGGGGCTGATCACGCTGCTGACCGCAGGCATCGGCATTATGAACATCATGCTGGTGTCAGTGACCGAGCGAACGCGTGAAATCGGCATCCGCAAGGCTGTCGGCGCGCGCCGCAATGATGTGCTGGCCCAATTCCTGTATGAAGCCGTATTCCTTTGCCAGATTGGCGGACTGCTGGGGATTCTGGTGGGAATCCTGGGCGGCAACATAGTGGGTTTCTTTACCAAGACACCGTTTGTATTTCCCTGGCTCTGGGCGTTTGGGGCCGTGCTGGGGGTCTCTTTCGTTGCCATGGTCTTCGGCGTATATCCGGCCTACAAGGCGGCCAAACTGGACCCCATTGAGGCACTGCGCCACGAATAATGGATCAGACTGTCGCGAAACGCCGCGCGGGCGAAGCGGCAGCCCGCTGGGTAACCTCCGGAATGCACATTGGGCTGGGGACCGGCTCCACTACGGCGTTCGCTATTCAGGCGCTGGGGGCACGCGTGCGCGCGGAAGGCCTGGCGATTGCCGGCGTGCCCACATCCAGTGCGGCCGCCGTGCTGGCACGGGCCGAGGGAATCCCGCTCTGTGATCTTAACGACCTGCGAGGCGGACTGGACCTGGCGCTGGACGGGGCCGACGAAGTGGATCCGCAGTTCAATCTGATCAAGGGGCGGGGTGCCGCGCACACCCGCGAAAAAATTGTCGCTCAGCAGGCCCGGAGATTTGTAGTGCTGATTGATCCGACCAAGCAGGTCGATCAGCTCGGCACACGCATGCCCGTGCCGGTCGAGGTGCTGCCCATGGCTGCGGCCGCGGTGATGAGGGCGATTGAACAGTTGGGCGGAAGGCCCGCCATCCGTATGGGCGTGCGCAAGGATGGTCCGGTGGTCACCGACCAGGGCTTATGGGTCATTGATGCCCGTTTTGAGGGCCTGCACGATCCCGCAAGCCTTAATCACGAACTGCTGATGCTGCCGGGCGTGCTGGATCACGGCCTGTTTATCGGGATGGCGACCGATGTGGTCGTGGGCGGACCGGAAGGCGTGGAGGTGCTCCAACACCGCTGATGGTCATGGCTGCCCCGTGATCTCAAACGTAGCATCCGCGGTCGAACTCGGCTGGTAACCGTAGCGAACCGCCCTTGCCTGTAGCCGCGTGGTGTCAAAGATCCTGATCGGACCTGCATAGAGCTTCCAAGGTCCCGGCCGCCCGGCCGAATCCGCTACGCGATAGTTTATGGAGGCTCCTTGGGTGGGGCTGTACAGGATGACCTCCACCGGTCGGTCATACGTCCCGCCACTGGCGGAATAATCCATGTCACCCGGCAATATTGCGGTACGTGATGCGGCACGAGGCAGCATGACCGGCGCGACGGTGACCAACTGCTCCCCTCCGGGCCACATGGACTGCGCCATGTCCAGCTCCGACTCAAACCCCCGGTCCCCACTGGTATGCATCCATTCATCCAGTGCGGTCTGCATCCGGGTCAGCACAGTGCTGTATTCAGGCTCGTAGGCCAGATTGTCGACTTCGTAGGGGTCGGATGCCGTATCGTAGAGCTCATGGACCGGCCGTCGGTCGGCCATCCACAAAGACTGCACCTCGTTGAGGTCACCGGCCGCATGGAGCCTGAAAATCTCCTGCATGGTCGGCATCACATTGGCATAGGCCATCCACAGCACATAGGGCTTCTCGGGGCGGTAGTTGCGGATATACTTGAACCGCGTATCGCGCACCGATCGCACCATATCATACTGCTCATCAAACCGGTCGCGTGCGCCGTACACATACTCGGGAGGCATCATGTCAGCAAAGGCACCCATTAGCGCCCGCCCCTGCAGGTGGACCGGCGGCTCCACGCCCGCCAGTGACAGCACGGTCGGGGCCAGATCAAGGAAACTGATCAGATCATCGTTAACGGCGGCTGCCTGCCCAGGTACGCGAATAAGCAACGGCACATGTAGACCCGAGTCGTACAGCCAGCGCTTGTGGCGCGGCAGGCCATCGCCGTGATCACTCCAGAAGAAGATAATCGTGCGGTCGGCAAGGCCATCTTCCGCCAGTTGTGCAAGGATGGCTCCGGCCTGCGCGTCCATTGTGGCAATATTGTCATACTGCCGGGCAATATCACGCCTGACTACGGGCGTGTCTGGAAAGTAGGGCGGAACGGTAACGCGGTCCGGGTCGGTGATGAGTGCGTCTGGAGCCGGTGGGGCAAAGGCCGCGGGCAGCCCCATGGACGCAAACGCCGCGGCCGGGTCCGGCCACAGGCGGCTCTCATGCGTGGTGGTGAAATTGAAGACGGAAAAAAACGGCTGATCCGGATCTGAGCGCCCGCGCCAGTGGGCCGAATCACTGGACTCGTCCCAAGCCGTAATCGGGGTTTCGAACTGGTAATCTTCCTTTACATTGTTGGTGGTGTAATAGCCGGCCGCACGAAGATATTCGGTGAATGTCCGGACGTAGTGCGGCGGCACGACAGAGTAGGGGGCAGGCTCCGGCGCAAACGGGGCCCCCGACAGGGTCCGCATATGATGCGCACCCAGACTGACCTGGTGCATACCGGTAATGATGGCCGCACGGCTGGGGGAGCAGACACCCGCCGTGGTGAAGACGCGCGTATACCGGGTACTCTGACCGGCGAGGTCATCCAGGTGCGGCGTTCGGGCCACCGAGTCTCCATAAGCTCCCAACCGCGGTCCCATATCCTCTGCGGAAATCCAGACGATATTGGGGCGATCCGGCCATGGCCCGGCAGGTACCGGGGACTCCTGACTCCCGCAGCCGCAAACCAGCAGCAGCGGCAGGTACTTCCACATTCGCACGCGCATCTATTCGGCAGTTGTATCGGGCTCAACCGGCTCCAGACTCAGTCCGGTATTGATATACAGGTCGGGGGCTGCGGCCTGCAGGGCTTCTACGCCGGACGGGGTGACCTGTGTCTGCCACAGGTACAGCGACTTGAGGGCGGGCAGACGGGAAAGCCGGACGATGCCCGAGTCCGTCACCGCGGTACCATACAGGTTCAGGTACTCCAGATACGACAACTCCAGCAGATGGCTCAGTCCGGTATCGGTAACCCGGGTCTGCTGCAGATGAAGCCGGGTCAGGTGGGGCAGGGTGCCGACCGTTTCCAGCAGCCGGTCACCGGCTTGGGAGCGTCCCAAATCCAGCCAGGCAATATTCGGTGCCAGTTTACGCAGTCCCTCGGGCAGGTCCGTGTCGCCCGAACATGCCGCAAGATCAATGCAGCGTACCTGCAGGTAGGGCTCATCTTCTGCCAGCGGAGTGACGCTCACGCCGAGTCCGGCGAGCGCATCGATATCCTGTGAGTCCGGTGGTGCGGTGTCCAGCGCAAAAATACCCGTCTGGATCTCGTTGAGTCCCAGGCCATCGAGAATTGAGGCCACCACCGGGGTCGGCTCCGCATCCGGCAGCAGCCGGTCAAAGGACGCACCTGATTCAATCCACCATCGCACCAGCTCCGCCTCCGCTACCGAAAGCTGCGGGCTCTCTTCCGGGGGCATATGTCCATCGGCATGCAGCGGCAGCCATACACGCGTGATCAACTCGCTTTCCTCGGGACGGCCGGCCACGATCGGCGGCCCTTCGTCCCCCCCTTCCATGATATGCTCCGGCGTATCCAAACGCAGGCCGCCCCGCGCACGAACAGCACCGTGACACGAGGTGCAACGCTGGCTCAGTACAGGGGCAATCAGGGCATCGTAGGTTGTGGCCTGGGCGGGATCGGCCAGTTGGAGCTTACCCAGGTCCGCCTTTGCCGGAAGCCCGGCCAACTGCCGCAGACCATCCGGCATGTATCGGGTCAGGTAGCCGGAACCGTGAGTCAGCCGACCCCCGAAATGCCCGGTCAGGGCTAAACCGAGAATCATCACGGCGATGGCCCCGCCAGACACCTTGTGCGCCTGTATGTGGCTCAGGTGGCGCAGCCAATCCGGACGCACTTTGGCGAAATAGCAGACCACCGCCAGCAGCGCAACCAGGACCCCCAGACGTTTATGCCAGGCAAGTGTGGACGGGTCATATCCGCCGCCCTGGGCCAGATACAGTCCGGCGATAACGGACAGAATGCCCGTCCAGGCCCCGGCATAGAGCAGAAGCTGAACGGATAGGTCATAGCGCTGCTTCCACTGCCTGATCCGGGTGAGCCCCTCCAGTGCCGCAGCCATCAGCAGAATGCCGATAGGCAGGTGAACGACCAGCGGATGAAATCGCCCGAAAAACAGGGTCAGGTCTGAGGGTCGGCCACCGCCCGGAACAGCGATCAGCATGAGTACCAGCAGCGCAAGGCCCGCACCCAGCAGTAATTGGGCAGTCTTCATGATTATCGGAAGAATTGAATGATTCCGGCCATCACACCCAAACCTCCACTCACGCAGTTTCCGCAATCAGGCCAGAACCTCGTTGACGACATGACCGTGGACATCGGTAAGCCGAAAATCACGGCCCTGGAAGGGGTAGGTCAGCCGCAGATGGTCAAAGCCGAGCAGATGCAGAATCGTAGCCTGCAGGTCGTGCACATGCACCTGGCCCTGCACGGGAGCGTAGCCGATCGCATCGGTCTCTCCGTGCGTGATGCCGCCCCGGACACCGCCGCCGGCCATCCACATGGTGAATACATCACTGTGGTGATCCCGCCCGACGAAGGGGTTATCCGATCCTGAGCGGTTTTCCAGCATGGGTGTACGTCCGAACTCACCGCCCCAAATGACCAGTGTTTCGTCGAGGAGTCCCCGCATGTCCAGATCCTCCAGCAGCGCGGCTACAGGCTGGTCCGTCTCCCGGCAGCGGTCGAGGAAGCCGCCGTTGAGGGCTTCACTCCGGCCCGCACCGTGCGAGTCCCATCCCCAGTGGAAGAGCTGCACAAACCGTACGCCCCGTTCTACCAGGCGCCGGGCCAGCAGGCAGTTGTTGCTGAAGGCCGTCTCTCCGGGCCGCGTTCCGTACATGGCGTGCACATATTCCGGCTCCCGAAGTATATCCATGGCCTCCGGTACGGCGGTCTGCATACGGAAGGCCATCTCGTACTGTGCGATCCGGGTAAGGATTTCCGGATCCCCGACCTCCTCGTGATTCTGCCGGTTGATATCGTTGATCGCGTCAATAGTCCTTCGGCGGAGGTTGCGCGGGATATGGTCCGGATCCGACAAGAACAGCACCGGATCCCCGTTGGAGCGGCACTGAACTCCCTGATAAACGGTGGGCAGAAACCCGCTGCCATACACGCTGGCCCCCGCATCCGGTGCCGCGCCCCCGGAAAGCAGCACCACAAATGCTGGCAGGTTGGCGTTCTCAGTTCCCAGGCCATAGGTCACCCAGGACCCCATACTGGGGCGCCCCAAGCGCGGACTGCCGGAATGAACCAGCAGCTGGGCAGGGGCGTGATTGAATTCGTCGGTCTTCATCGCCTTCAGAAAGGCAATCCGGTCCACCACGCGCCTCAGGTGCGGCATATGATTGGAGACCCAGGCACCGGACTGACCATACTGGCCGAAAGTCGCCTGAGGTCCGAGCATTTTGGGCACGCCCCGGATGAAGGCAAACCGCTTGCCCTCCAGGAGGGAGTCAGGGCACAACTGACCGTCCAGTCTGGCCAGATCGGGTTTGTAGTCAAACAGTTCCAGCGGCGAAGGACCGCCGGCCATATGCAGAAAGATCACCCGTTTAGCCTTGGGGGTGAAGTGCGGCGGGCGCGCCGCCAGCGGATCCGGTGCAGCCAGCGCTTCGGTGGCTCCCAGCGACGCAAAGGCAATGGCCCCGAGCCCCGTGCCGAAGGCCTTCAGGAAATGCCGGCGTGTCTGATGACGCAGCTTGATTTCCCGGGCTTCCTGCAGCAGATCCATTCGCGCATGGGATGGCAGTCAGGTGCAATTTACCAATTATCGCGCACAGTTACCGCCGCCTACGGCCGGTTGTGATCCGCGGGCTCCAGACCCAGCGTTTCGCCCTTCATGATGGCCGGGATCCCCTCTTCCATCCAGACCGGTGCAGGCTCGTCCTTAAGGTAGTGGTCAAAATACTGCTGCATGCGGATGGCAAAGTCCCGCCGATTGGCGTACTTGGACAGGCCATGCCCCTCACCGTTGTAGTTGAGCATCCAGACGGGTTTGCCCAGCCGGCGCAGTGCCACAAAGAATTCAATGCCTTGGTACCACGGTACCGCTCCGTCGTCATCATTGTGGAGCATCAGTACCGGCGTGTTGATTTTGTCGGCCTGAAAAAGCGGAGAATTATCAATGTACCGCAACGGTGTCTCCCACAAGGAGCCGCCAATGCGGCTCTGGGTCTTCTCATACTGGAACATGCGGCTCATACCGCTGGACCACCGGATTCCCCCGTACGCACTGGTCATGTTGGATACGGGTGCCCCTGCCTCGGCGGCGGCAAATAAATCTGATTCGGTGATCATGTAGGCAATCTGGTAGCCGCCCCAACTGTGCCCCTGGACACCAATCCTGTCCTTTTGCACAAAGCCTGAATTCACCAGCATCGTAACACCGGGGACTACCGCATTAAGCGCGCTTTCGCCCGGATAACCGACCTTGTAGGGTATATCGGGGACGAACACCAGATAGCCCCGGCTCACATAAAAGGAGATGCTGATCGAAGACGAGGCGGTGGACGGGAAGCGGTACTGGTGCAGTCCGTTGGACATTTTCTCGTAGAAGTACACCATCATCGGATACTGCTGTCCCGGATCAAAGCTCTCCGGCTTAAACAGCATCCCCTGCAGCGGTATGCCGTCCAGCGATGTCCATTCCACCAGTTCGGCCGTACCCCAGTTGTAGTGCGCCTGCTGCGGGTTGACATCACTGATACGCACCATGTCATCAAACTCCATCCCGCCGGTCCACAGGTTCCCATATTCGGTGAAGCTTTGGCGGGTAAACAGCAGGCGGTCCGCCTCGTCCGCCAGGGTCGGGAAGGACCACTGCCGGTCCATCATCACCAGTTCCTGAGGGGCATCGCGACCACTGATCGCATGGCGGTAGAAGCCGGATGCTTTGGTGTCGTAACGGAAGGCGGACAGCAGCAGATAGTCTCCCACATAGTCCACATCGTAGTCGAGCCGGACGTTTCGGAATCGGAGATTGTCGCGGTGCCCAAGGCCTCCGGTCACATTCCGCGCGGGCACGCTGCCAGTCGGATCCACCGCCCAGATGTCGTGTCGGTCATAAACCAGAAACAGCTCGTCCCCCTCGGTCCAGCCTGCACTGCCATAGTCATTCGGCGCGTAGGGCCAGTCGTGCAGCTCATTGTCAAAGGCCGTATCAATGCTCCCGGTCAGGTTGACCGCCGTTCCCCCGTCCGTCGGAATCGCCATCCAGGCGAGCACATTGCGGTCCCACCAGGTGATGTACCCCGCTTCCGGCGAGAGAGACGGAAAATCCTGAACGGCATCAAGCAGAAGCTGCCGGGCCCCGGTCTGCAGATCAACACGGTAGATGTCATGGTAGCCCGGCGAGTCCCAACTGATCTGCTGACGGTAGGGCAGATTGGATCTTCCCATGGCCACATCCGCATCTCCACGTGCTCCCAGGGTTATATCGGGCATGTCCTCATCGGCCAGTTGAACAACGGCTCGTGAACTCAGGTGGACGACCGCCCGGTACGAACGCTGCTTTTCGCGGCTGAGCTGCCGAAGCTGCATCGACTGCAGCAGCGGGTCCTTCCAGTTCCATACGTCCAGGACCACCCGATCTTCTTCCGGGGTTTCCTCTTCTTCTTCCGCAGGCGGGCGCGGGGCGGTCCCGAAAAACACCCGTGAACCGTTGTCGGCAAACGAAAGACTCCCATCCGGGCTGACCCACCATCCGTCCGGAATACCCGGACTGTGCCCTGTAGCGAGCGTGTCCACCCGGTCTGACTCCGACTGCCAGTAGTACAAACCGAACTCCGGTGGATCCGCCTCCAGCCCCTCCCGGCTGGATAGAAAGGCCAGCTGCGTGCCGCGTTCGTCAAAACGGAGGCTCTTATATTCACCACCGCCAGCCATGAGCGTGTCGGACGTAAAGCTGGCTGTACTGACCACCACCAGTCCGGTGGCCAGGGAGTCGTCCTTTTCGTAGGTGTACGCGAGTAGCGTACCGGTCCGGTTGAACAGGAAGCTCGTAGCGTTGGTGAAGGTGGTATCCTGATTGTCGGTCAGATTCCGCAGTACCAGGCGCAGTCCTTCCCCAAGCGAATCCGCATCGGTCTTTTCCAGGCGATATGCCAGAAAGCCGCCTGCTTCGGAGGGCAGGCGATAGGATTCCACTTCCGGAACATAGTGCCGCTCCCCGGACGAGAGCGAAAGAATACCCAGCGTATCGCCGGGCAGGTCGTCGTCTTTCGTACCGGCAATTTTTGCGGCGCGAACCGAGTCTGCGGCAGGCTCGATCTGAAAGATGGCGTGCCGGCTATCATACGTAAAGCGCGCTGAGGTGCCGCGGGGAATTTCATGCAGGACCCCCTCGGGGAGGCCGCGCACATGCAGGGTATCATCGCCTTTTTCCGGGCCGTAGGAATAGAGCGCCCAATTGCCATCAGCAGAAAGGCTGCGCGTCCCGATCCGGTTCCAGATTTCGTACACGCTGTGATCAAGTGCCTGCTTCTGGGCCCGGGCACCGAGCGGCACACAGAACAAAAGCAGTGCGGTCAGGGCGTATTTCATTCGGTGACTCGGTTGTTCGCTCAAAAAGTACGAAACTGCCGCCACCGGATAGGCGTGCCGAGGATCAGTCTGAGCTGCTCCCCTGGTTGTAAGATCCCAACACCCGCAGTTCGGCGCTGATTTCGCTCAGGTGCCTCAGAGCCTGCTGAACCACCGGATCCCGCACGCCGCCATCTACATCCAAATAGAAGATATACTTGCCGGGCTGGCCGACCAATGGGCGGCTTTCCACTTTGAGGAGGTCCAGGTCACGCAAGAAAAAGACGGCAAGGCATTTGAAGAGGGCTCCGGGGACATTGGCTCTGGGGGCGAAGACGATGGAGGTCCTGGCGGGCCGTCCCTCTTCAAAGACGATCTGGCGGGCGCTTTCCTGCTGAGCCAGGGCCAGAAAGCGGGTGTAATTCTGACTGTGGCTCTCAATGTTCGCCGCCAGTACTTCCAGTCCGTATTCATCTGCCGCCCGCTCCGGGGCGATCGCGGCCCGATGCGGATCACCTTTGGCAGCCACCAGTTTAGCTGCGCCGGCGGTGTCGTAGGCCGGTACCGTCTCCGCGTGCGACAGATGGAATTTCAGATATTCGCGGCACTGGCCCAAGGCCTGAGGATGAGACTGCACCCGGGTGATTCCTTCCAGGGTTGCGCCGGGCATGGCCATCAGGCAATGACGGATGCGCAGCCTGAGTTCTCCGACTATGCTGACCTGGTGGCTGCGGAGCAGGTCATAATTGATGTGCACACTGCCGAACAGCGAATTATCAATGGGTATCACCCCGCGCTCGGTATTCCCCTGCTCGACTGCTTCAAAGACGGCCTCCATGGACGGCATGGGCACCCGGTCGCCGGCGGGATACATCACCCGGGCAGCCTCCTCGCTGAAGGCTCCAATCTCACCCTGGAAGGCAATACGCATGAGCTACATTCTGTCTGGGGCGCGAAGGCCGAGCACATCAAGCCCGTTTTTCAAAACGGTCCGCGTGCCCTGTGCGAGTGCCATGCGGGCGGTAGCCAACGGGCGCTCTTCTCCAATAATGCGGCAGCTGTGGTAAAATCGGGAGAAAGCCTCGGCTGCGGTGCGCAGCCAGGTCGCCAGGCGATGGGGCTCAAGCGCTGCCGCCGTTCTGGTAATTACATCGGGAAACTCCACCAGTGTTCGAATAAGAGCCAGCTCCGCCTCGTGGATAAGCAGGTCAAGTCGCGTTTCCGAATCAAGCGAAAAGCCCACCTCGCGGGCCTTCTCCAAGATGGAGCAGATGCGCGCGTGCGCATACTGAAGGTAGAAGACCGGATTCTTATCACTGGCTTCACGCGCAAGGTCCAGATCGAATTCCAGATGTGACTGCGCGGAACGCATCAGAAAAAAGTACCGTGTAACATCGGTTCCCACATCATCAATGAGCTCATCCAGTGTTACGTAATTGGCCATCCGCGTGCTCATTTTCACCTCCGCCCCCGCGCGCATCAGTGAGACGAACTGGTAGATTACGACGCGGATGCGATCGGTATCATATCCCAGCACGCGCAGCGCGCGCAGCACATCAGGATAGGTGGCGATGTGGTCTGCCCCGAATATATCAATCATCACATCATATCCGCGTTCATATTTATCACGGTGGTAGGCCATATCGGGCAGGCGGTAGGTGGGCTCGCCTGTACTCTTGACGAGCACGGTGTCTTTTTCTTTACCCAAGGTGCTGGTCTTCATCCACTGCGCCCCGTCACGCTCATACACCACACCCTTTGCGCACAGATCCCGCAGGGTCTGCCGGACTGCGCCGGATTCATACAGGGACCCTTCGTTGAAGAAGCGATCCATCGCAATCCCGAGTCGCTCAAGTGTGGACTCAATGTCCGCAAAAATGGCCTGCTTAGCCGCCTGTGTGAACGTTCGCTCATCAGCGGCCTCAAGCAGGTCCGCTCCGTGCGCCTCAGCCAGTTGGGCCGCGATCTCTGTTATGTAGGTACCCAAGTAGCCATCATCGGGAAAAGCCGATGCCACGGTAACGGGCGCATCTGCGTCGCCTATGCACTTGGTGGTATAGCCGGCGCGGTGCGCAGCGACTTTGGGCATATGTGCGAGCACATGGTCGGGATCGGCCAGGGTTTCGTGGTAGCGCCCGCGAACGGACGCGCCCAATACACGCATCTGCCGCCCGGCATCGTTGAAGTAATACTCCCGCGTGACCTGAAAGCCGGTCCACTCCAGTAGATTGGCGATGGTATCGCCCAGCACGGCATTGCGGCCGTGGCCTACCGTAAGGGGACCGGTAGGATTCGCGCTGACGAACTCAACCAGTGCGCGTGCGCCGGCATGTGCGGCGGATCGCCCGTAGCCTTCGCCAGCCGCCAGCAGGGCATCCAAAGCCTGATGCCAGTATGCGGTGGAGAATCGGAAATTGATAAAGCCCGGACCGGCAATCTCGACGCTGGCAATGTGGCCATCGCAGATACGTAACGACTGCAGTTTCCCTACAATGTCTGCGGCGATTTCCCGGGGATTGCGCCGAAGGTGTCGGGCCAGTTGAAGCGCGCAATTGGTGGCCAGATCACCCTGCTCAGGGCGTGCGCAGGCCATCAGTTCCGCTTCAAATCCTGCCGGAGTCCCTTCAAGGCCCCCGATGACGCGCGACAGTGCATCATGTACGCATCTTTTCATGGCCAGCGCCAGCAGAATGGTGACACATCAACCCGCGGTGTCTCGTGGAGCGCAAGCGCAGCCAGAGCCTCCCCTACGGAAGAAGACATCTTGAACCCGTGACCTGAGCAGGCGCTGCCGACGACCACCTGCCGGTTGACCCCGCTCAGGTAATCAATCAGAAAGTGTTTGTCCGGGGTGTTGGTGTACAAGCATACGCGCGAATGCAGGCGGGTGTCGTCGGCCTGCGGCATCAGTTGCCTGATGACCTGCCGCGCGCCCGTCTCATCTTCAGCCATCGGCTTGCGACAGACTTCATCCGGATGATCAAACAGTGGTCCGACATGGTGCAGGCCGACCTTCACGCCCCGGCCCAGGTCGGGACAGCCATAACTGTGAACACCCTCGGCATCTTCATAAATAAAGGCCGGACACAGATCCGGTCCGTACAGGGGGTTAGCTGGGGCAAACCATGTATTAGTAACGCGCTCGACCTGTACCGGCACCGAAGCAAGCTCACCGATCCAGGCTCCTGCGGTCAGGATGACGCTGTGCGCGACGTAGGTCCCCGCATCGGTAACCGCGACCACACCGCCGGTATCACCAGTCCAGGACCGGACCGGTTCTCCCAGCCTGCATTCGGCCCCCAGGTCCCGGGCCAGCCGCAGCTGGGTTGCCACACAGGGTTCGGGACGGATACAGCCAGCGGCCGTTTCCAGCACGGCCACGCAGTCTTCCGGAATGCGGTAACCCGGGTACCGGGCGTGGAGCTCGGCCGGCGACAGGCGCTCCAGGTCCAGACCATGCCGCGCGGCGGTGGATTCCGCCTTCATCACCAGATCACTGTCGCGGGGTCCGATGTTGAGGCAGCCGCAGAATGCTGTAAGCTGCTGCCCGGTGGTCTGCTCAAGTTCTGCCCAAAGCTCATAGGCGCGGTCGAGCAGCGGACCGTATTCGGCTCCCTCAAAATAGGCTTTGCGGATGATGCGGCTTTCGTTGTGGGTGGATCCGTGGATATGCGGCGGAAAGTACCGGTCCAGCCCCAGGGCGCGCACATTGCGCCGCGCCAGGTGATACAATGCTGCACTGCCCGCTGCGCCCAAGCCCACCACGATCACATCGTACACCGGCGGATTCATACAGGTCAGGTCGGATGGTACTCAGCGGGCGATTCGTTGGAATATATGCATGTACGGTGCTGGGGGACGGGCCATATGATAAGGGAGTAACCGCCGGCGTGTTGGATCGCTGCACGCAAACGCTCCATCAGAAGTACATGGAAAACTCGTCCCGCCGCGCATACATGTTCAAAGACAGTCCCAGAAGCACGGAGTTCGTAAGCAGCGCGGAGCCGCCGTACGAAAGAAAGGGCAGCGGGATTCCAATCACCGGCAGCAGTCCCAGTACCATTCCGATATTCACGCACACATGAACAAAGAATACGCTGGCCGCCCCGGCAATAACCAGGCTGCCGAAGGGGTGATGGGTCCTGGCCGCCATGCGCAGCAGCCGTATAATCAGCAGCCCGAACAGCAGCAGCACCAGGAGTGATCCGACGAATCCCCATTCTTCGCCTATGGCCGAAAAAATAAAATCCGTGGACTGTTCAGGAATATAGCGCCCCTGCGTCTGACTGCCCTCCATGAACCCCTGTCCGAACAGGCCGCCGGAGCCAATGGCGGTCTTGGACTGGATCAGATGGAAGCCCACGCCGCTCCGGAATTCGTCGGCTTCTGGATTGGCAAAGGCCAGAATCCGTTGTACCTGATGCGGCCGCAGGATTCTGTGCAGCGCAAAGGCCGTAAACCCAACGGTTCCTCCGGCGATGCTGCCGGCAAGGATGGCCAACTGCATATTCCGGGTGGAGACGTACAGGACCCCGGTGATCACAACCGCGAACCCCAGGGCCGTGGGCCAGTGCAGCACCGTCATGTATCCCGCAATCGCCGGAATAACCATCAGAAGGACAATGGTCATCGGAAAGCTCCCCCAGAACAGCAGCAATGGAATCAGGCTGATAAACACAAGCGCCGTTCCGTCATCATTCTGAAGCATGATCAGGGCCGCGGGGAGCAAGAGCAGCCCGATGGCGCTGAGGGCGGACAAAGCGTCGCTTCCCCGGACCGGCTTTTTGGCCAGAATCAGGGCCACCATAACAATAGCTCCGACCTTGGCCAGTTCGGAGGACTGGAACCCGAAGGGTCCGATGTACACCCAGGCCTGTGCGCCGCCTACTTCGCGACCAATGGCCAGTGCAGCCAGAATCAGGACAATCGATGCGCCGTACAATACGGGCGCAAGCTGGATCAGCAGGCGCACCGGGATCAGCAATGAGACGACCAGCGCCAGACCGCAGATGCACAGCCACAGCAGCTGTCGGTCAAAGTTCCGCTGTACAGAGGTAAGGAGGAATTCCTGGGAGCTGCCGTATGTGGTGCTGTATATGGCAATCAGGCCGACACCGCATAGCGCCAGCCACACCACTACGACCAGCCAGTCAAGATTCCGGTACCAGGTGCGCATGATACGGTCACCCGGATTCAGATGCGCTTGAAGATGTTAGGGCGCGCTCCATACGCAGTCTCATCAGGTAGGAGTCGGGCAGTTCACGCTTGAGGTACAGCTCAGCCAGCAGACTGGCAATCGGAGCTGCGCAGCCGCTGCCACTGCCGGCGTTCTCACACTGTACCGCAATTGCAATGCGAGGGTGGTCATACGGGGCAAACATAACAAACAGCGAATGGTCGGGCAGCTGGCCCGGGGCCTGTGCGGTACCGGTCTTGCCCCCGGAGGGAATGTCGGGAATCTGTGCAAGTCGTCCGCTGCCCATCTCCATGACCTGGCGCATTCCGTGGCGTACGAGCTCAAAGAACTCGGGCCGGATGGGAATCCGGGTCGACTCCGGCCGGTCGTCCGGGGGAAACGATTCGTCGGTGGCGGTATTGACAAGATGGTTGACCAGATAGGGAGCATGCAGAACGCCGCCATTCGCAATGGCGGCCGTATAGCGCGCCAGCTGCAGGGGCGTAACGCCCATGTCTCCCTGGCCGATGCCCAGATTCATGACATGTGCGACCGACCAGTAGTCGTAGGTGGCGTTATAGTAGGCGGAGTCGGGGATTAGCCCGGGAGTCTGCTCCTGTATGTCCGTCGGTGCCAGCTCACCAAAACCGAACATGTGCGCGTATTCCTTGAATCGGTTCACATTCATGCGCGCGGCCATTTCAAAAAAGAACGTGTTGCATGAATGCGTCAGAGCTTCCACCAGATTCATGTGCCCGTGCGTACCCAGGCATCGGAAGATGCGGCCGCGCCCTATCGGATGATACCCCGGGCAGAATACCGTGCTCTTAGCTCCGGTAGAATCAATCAGCTCCTCCGAGAGGGCCAAGAGTGCCATGAACGGCTTCCAGGTTGACCCCGGCGGCATCAGGTTCATGGTCGCCCGATTATAAAGTGGCTTGCTCTCATCCAGAATCAGATCATTCCAAGTGGAGTCCTCCAGGGTTCGGGAGAAAATCTCCGGGTCATAATCCGGCTTGCTCACCAGCGCAATCAGTCCGCCATCGGTGGGATCAATGGCGGCCACTCCGCCGCGTTTATTGACAAACAGCGACTCGGCCAACGCCTGCACTTCAGCATCCATAGCCAGATGCACATCAAACACATCACGTGGCGGCTCATCATCCAGTCCTTCATTGAATTGCATGTACTCCAGCCCGTGCACATTGACAATGCGGTAGGCTATGCCGGGCGTGCCGCGCAGGTTCGGCTCATAGCGGCGCTCAACGCCGGTCTTGCCCACCAGATCCCCCTGCCGGTATTGCAGCTCGCCGGCGCGCCGCTCCGGTGCCTCCAGTTCATCCCGGGTGATTTCGCCGAGGTATCCCAAGGCGTGGGCAGCCCGGGCTCGCGTTCTGTACTGTCGTTTCTGGCTGATTTCATGATTGACACCGGGCAGGCGGAAAATATTCTCCTGCACACGGCTGAACTGTGCAAAGGAAACGTCCTGGAAAAGGGCGCTGGGCCGGTACGAGTTCCACTGGCGCGCGGATTCCAGCTCTGCGGTGACGATTGAGTCTTCAGTTTCCAGGAGGGAAGCCAGCAGTGCTGTGCGGTCGTCATTGAAATAGCGGGGCGTGACGGTGATCGTGTAGGTGGGCTCATTGTAGACCATCAGCACGCCATGCCGATCATAGATGCCGCCTCGGGCGGGCAGCACCCGCTGCATGCGAAAGGCGTTGCCCTGCGCGGCTTCCCGGGCGTTTTCCTGCCCGATGATCTGAAGCAGAACCAGCTGCGCGATCATCAGACCAAGCGCCAGTCCCACCACACTGGTGAAAATTATGTATCGCTGCTGCTTCATGAGTTGGCACAGTGATTGCCACATTAGACTCTGCGGAACAGAGTCCGGTTCAACGGCTTATACGGTAGGACGGGGCTGGTTGTCAACCGCCGGCATTCACAACGGAGAAGATGACACAAATTTTGCGAATCGGCGCGCTGCTCGCTGTATTCTTGGGAGTTGCGGTTACGGGCATTTATGCGCAGGGATTCGGGCGCAATAAGGTGCAGTACGACAACTTTGACTTCCGCAGCTTCCGCACGCCGCATTTTGAGTTTTTCTTCTACCCGGAAGAGCGCACGGCCGTTGAGGACGCGGCCCGCATGGGGGAGCGATGGTATCGCAGGCATTCCAGAACGTTTCTGCGCGAGTTTCATGAGCGAAAGCCGATAATCCTCTATGCCAACGACGCGGATTTTCAGCAGACCAATGTGATAGGCGGGATGCTGGGACAGGGGGTTGGCGGGGTGACTGAGAGCCTGAAGGAGCGTGTGGTCATGCCGCTTACGGGGATTTACAGCGAGACGGATCATGTGCTGGGGCACGAACTGGTCCACAGCTTTCAGTACGATATCGGGCTGATGCGCAATGACAGTTCCCGGTTTGCGCTCCAGCTGCTGCCGTTATGGCTGGTGGAAGGCATGGCGGAGTACCTGTCGGTGGGTCGTGACGATGCGCATACGGCGATGTGGATGCGGGACGCGGTACTCCGGGACGACCTGCCGACCATTGAACAGATGACGCGAACCAACAAGTATTTTCCCTACCGGTACGGTCAGGCGTATCTGGCTTACATAGGGGGCAAGTACGGCGATGCGGCGGTGGTGAATCTTTTCAAGATGGGCGGCCGCACCGGTGTGGATTCCGCATTTGTCTACACGCTCGGCATCAAGGCGGACTCGTTGTCAGGTGAGTGGGCATCCGCGATCCGAAGCGCCTACCTTCCGCTGATGGAAGGGCGTGTGCACCCGGACAGCGCGGGCCGCCCGGTTCTGTCGGAAGATATCTCAGGCGGCGCACTGAATCTGTCGCCGGTGGTGAGCCCGGATGGCCAGTATGTGGCCTATCTCTCCGAGCGGGATGTGTTCAATATAAACCTCTTTATCGCTGACGCAGAGACCGGTCGCACGATCCGAAAACTGCACGCGACGAATTCCAACCCCCACTTTGACAATATCCGATTCATCAATTCCGCGGGCTCCTGGTCGCCCGATGGCAAGCAGTTCGCGTTCATCACCTTCGCAAACGGGGACAACGAGATCTCCGTCTGGGACCTCGATTCGGGCGGGATTGACCGGCGGATCAGTGTGGAAGGCGTGTCGGCGATGAGCAATCCGGCTTGGTCGCCCGATGGACGGTTCCTGGCGTTCTCCGGTGTGGATGGCGGAATCAGTGATCTGTATGTGCTGGAGCTGGCCAGCGGTGATGTAAGGCAGCTTACGCGCGACCGGTACGCGGACTTGCAGCCGGCCTGGTCGCCCGACGGGCAGACGATTGCCGTAGTCAGTGACCGCGGACCGGACGGGTCGGATTTTGATCAGCTGGAGTACGCGGATCCGCGTATTTCGCTGATAGATGTGGAGACCGCTGAATTCTCCACCATCCGCCCTTTTGCACGCGGCAAGCACATAAATCCGCAATTTTCCCCGGATGGTCAGAGTCTTTATCTGATCAATGATCAGGACGGATTTTCGGACATTTACCGCTACGATCTCAGGGAGGAGGCCATCTACCGCGTAACCCGGTACAAGACCGGGGTCAGCGGCATTACCGCGCTTTCTCCCACCATGAGTGTCGCTGCGCAGAATGGCAGCCTCCTGTTCTCGGTGTTTTATGATGGCGGGTACCGCGTATTCGGGCTGACGGCTTCGGAAGCGCAGGGTGTGCCGGTGACCGGTATGGCGGAGGCTGCTTCCAGCGCGAGTATACTGCCGCCTGTGAGTGCTTACAATGAGGGTATGGTGGCGGACTATCTTTCGGACCCGCTCACGGGCCTGCCAGCCCCGATGCCCACCGATGAAACTGTTTACAGTTCCCGGCTGCGGCTGGATTATGTCGCACCTCCCACGGTGGGTGTTTCGGTAGGCGGTTACTACGGAGGGGGTGCGGTAGGGGGAGTCGGATTTTATTTCAGCGATATGCTGGGCAATCGGAATCTGGGCATCGTGGCTCAGGCCAACGGCACCTTCAAGGATATCGGGGGCATGGTATCCTACATGGACCGCGGCAAGCGATTCAATTATGGCGGAGTGGCCGGGCATATTCCGTACCTGTTCGGATATCCGCAGCAGGGCATCAATGAGGAGGGGTATTATCTGATACGCGATTTGCGGCAGCGACTGTACATAGATCAGCTTCGCGGAATCGGGGCCTATCCGCTGACCACGACGAGAAGGATTGAGGTTTTCAGCGGTTTTACACGCTACGGATTCGATTATGAGGCCTATGACTATGTGTACACGGCATTCGGGATTCAGCGACAGCGTCAGCGGGCAGACAAGTGCAGCAGCCTGACACAAGAGGAGATTGCCTCGGTGTGGGCTTGTGAGCCGGATGGCTTTTACTACTTTGATGTCGGGGTGGCCTATGTGGGGGATTTCAGCAATTTCGGCTACACATCCCCTCTCCAGGGCGGGCGCTACCGATTTGAGTTAGCTCCGCGCTTGGGCACCGACCGCTTCATCAGCGTGCTCACTGACTATCGCCGGTATTTTTTTGCCAATCCTGTGACCTTGGCGGTCAGAGGCCTGTTTGCCGGTAATTTTGGTGGGGATCAGGAGCAGATATTCTCCCGCGAAAGTCTGTATTACCCCTACTACCGGGGGTTCGTCCGCGGCTACAACTACAACTCATTTGATTTCGCGCTGGAGTGCCGGGATGCGAACTGTATGGTGTTAAACCGACTCTACGGGACCCGCGCGGCGCTGGCCAGTGTGGAGGTTCGTTTGCCGCTGTTCGGCAGCGAAACCCTGGGATTAATCAATTTCCCGTACCTGCCGGTGGAATTGCTTGGTTTTGCGGATGCGGGCATGGCCTGGAACGCCGGGGATCGGCCGTTTGACATGTTGAAGTTTGAACGGGATTCCGTAGAGCGGATTCCGGTAATGAGTGTCGGACCGGCTGTGCGCTTCAACGTGCTGGGTTATCTGATCTTTGAGATATACCATGCCTTTCCGTTCCAGCGCCCGGACAAGGGGTCACATTTCGGATTCCAGATCCTGCCTGGCTGGTAGATCCGCCTGACTGTAGCGCCGTGGGCCGCCTTTACCGTTGGATCCGACCCTTGCTGTTTGCGCTCCCGCCGGAGCTTGCCCATGAGGGGGTTAAGGGTCTGGCTTGGATTACCCTGCCGCTGGTCCGCCCGGCCATTGCTGCTGCCTGCCGGTATGAGCATCCGATGCTTTGGCAGCAGCTATGGGGGATGGATATTCCCAATCCTGTCGGTCTGGCCGCCGGGCTGGACAAGAACGCGCGCCTGCTTCGGCTTTGGTCGGCGCTCGGATTCGGCTTCGTTGAAATAGGATCGGTCACCGCGCGGCCTTCCCGCGGCAATCGGAGGCCCAGACTGTTCCGCCTGGAGCAGGATGGGGCACTGATCAATCGGCTGGGCCTGCCCAACCAGGGGGCAGCACGAGTAGCGCGGCGTCTGCGCCATCGCGCGGACGCGCCGGCTTTGGGCATCAGTATTGCGAAGACGCACGATACGGGCATCATGGGGCCGGATGCTGTTGAGGATTATAGGTGCAGTTTCAGCCGGTTGGCTGAGCTGGGCAGTTACATTGCGCTGAATATTTCGTGTCCCAACACGGCGGACGGGAAGACGTTTGAGGAAGCTGGCCACCTCAATGAACTGCTGGAGGTCCTCATGAGCGAAAAAGCCAGCCTTGGTTCGGACATCCCCGTGCTGATCAAACTGTCGCCGCCGGATTCCCCGAAGGTCGTTTATGACAGTCTGTTGGAAGATGTGCTTGCAGTGGCCATGCGGCATCGCATAGATGGCTTTGTCGTCTGCAACACCGCGCCTGACCGGTCCGGTCTTGAGACCAACGCCGCCGAATTCGGTGTTGGAGGGATGAGCGGCCGCCCGCTGCACAGGCGCGCCGTTCGAATGGTGCAGTATATCGCACAGCAGACGGCGGGTCGCGTTCCGATCATTGGTGTCGGCGGCATTGCCTCAGCGGAAGACGCGTATCGCATGATTTGTGCTGGAGCCTCACTTTTACAGCTCTACACGGGACTGATCTATGAGGGGCCGGGACTGGTCCGACGCGTAAAGGAGGGGCTGGTTGGACTCCTACAGGCCGATGGCTGGGCATCGGTGGCTGATGCTGTAGGTTCCCGTTCCGGGGATTTCAGTACTCGGTGGCCGGTGCAGGTTCAGGAAACTGCATGAGGTCGCTGTGCATAGGTTGCTGGATGTTCACTGTTCAATTTCAATTGCCGGACGGCCGCCTGCGGTCTGGTCAGCCCGTTAGTGCCGACGGATTTTCCCGTCCAACGCAATGAAACGTACAGCTCCTGTTCGCGTGATGTTTGTTTGTCTCGGCAATATCTGCCGGAGTCCGTTGGCGCACGGGCTTTTTGAGCAGAAGGTGGCTAAGGCCGGGTTGGGCGATTACTTTGAAATCGCCTCCGCCGGCACCGGCGCATGGCATGTAGGACAGAGGCCCGATAGCCGGATGCGAGGCACAGCGAGGTGTCACGGGCTATCCCTGGACACACTGCGTGCCCACCAGTTCACGCCTGATGATCTGAGCCGGCACGATCACATATTTGTCATGGATCGCACCAACCGGGCTGACGTATTGCGCCTGGACCGGGGCGGCAGACACCGCAGCAAGGTAGAGCTGTTTCGCACGTATGACCCTGCCGGGCATTTTTCGGATGTGCCGGACCCCTATTACGGCGGCCGGTTTGAGGAGGTCTACCGGATCGTGGATCGGACGTGTCGGGTTATTCTGGAACGGCTGGTACAGCGGTACGGACTGCCGACCGCTGCAGCGGATCGGACGCGGGTTTGAGCCGGCAAAGCAGGTCGCGGTCGGTGAAATCGTCCGGGAGCACGTCCGGTCGGTGGGCAGCCAGTACTGCCCGGGACGCAAGATTGCTTGCCACGGCCACCATAAAGGCTCCGTTGTCCAGACCGCGTTTCACATCCGGGACGGAGTCGCTGATGACCACGACATCTTTGCCGGAAGACGTGTGGCCGCTGAAATGCCAGGCAGTCTGATTGTTGAGAAACAGTAGGACACCCTGAGCGATGCCATGCGGGCGGATACCATCCCGGATCGAATTCTCCGCTATGCCCACCCAATTCCGTGCTTGGGTGAGTCCATTCGGAGGATGCCGGGCGACCCGGTTATCGCAAACCGGACCACACAATGACGTACACGGTTCTGAACCGGTACCGGCGGTCCGTTTCAGTCGGAATCGGTGGTCCGCAGCGTCTGAATACGCCTGCAGACTGCCGATTGCGGCCGAATCAGCAGCCTATCGTTCAGTTACGGCAATGGGGTCCCCGCATCCACCCAGGCAACGACAGAATTTACCTCCAACGTATGGTAAACTGGTGAAGTGGCCGGAACAGGTGCTCCGCAGACGGGAGTTTCAGATAATTTGGATCTTTGTACGAAGAAGGCGGCCTTAGTCGTGGGGTCTACGAAGGACCAGGATACCAGCCGTTCGGCTTGACCACGACTGCGGGTGCAATTCGGTCCGTCGGGAGCCGTTACGCCGCCTTCCGCCATTGCCGCAGTTTCTTCCAGTTGTGCGGCAGCAGCTCATCAACGCGGCTGTTGGG
>JAPPNA010000018.1 GCA_028873925.1 Bacteroidota bacterium
ACTTGCCCTCTTATGAGTCGGACAATGTTCGGTTCCATAGTTTTGCAAGAGGCTCGTGATGTTGACCTTTGCCCGACCCTTGTTGGGCAGGTTGCGGTTGGAATACTGGTGATCCTTGATGCGTTTCTGTATGTCCTGGTAATAGAGGTCGAAAATGCTGATGTCGTGGTTTGTGCCGTATCGCTCGTTGTAGTCGGCAATAATGGCCTTGAGCGCAGCCTTCTTCTGTTCCGGCGCGTGTCGACTGTCTTTCTGCTCTTGAGGGAGATCCTCCTGAATCTGCTGTATGTCTCTGTTGCCCTCCGATGGCGGTGAGAAAATGGCGGCGATCTTCAAGGGCCGAAACTCCGCGTCTTCCGCTTGGCGTTTCGCCTGCAGCTCCCTGAACAACTCAAAGTACTCAATGGCATCGTTGATGGACGCGGTCGCCAATAGCGCATTAAAAAGCCGGTCTCGGCTTGTGGCATCATGCTTGTCCAGAATGGCTTCAACGATCCACCGCTTGGCTGAGGTCAGTCCGCGATTGGAAGCGGGAGAGTCTTTGGGCTTGAAGTAGTCGATGTGGAAACGGAGAACATGCTGGTCCTCAATAGCGTGGGTGATGGTGTAGGAGTGGAGCTGCTCTTGAAACAGGCCCTCTGTGGTGCGCAGCGTGGCGGCACCGCCCTCGATCAACCTGGCGGCGGCGTTTTCTTCAAAGATTGGGGTGCCGGTGAATCCGAAAAGTTGGGATTTTGGGAAGAATTCCCTGATGGCTCGGTGAGTGTCGCCGAACTGAGACCGGTGGCACTCGTCAAGAATGAATACCATTCGCTTATCGCGGAGGTGATCGAGCTGCTGCCTGAAGGTTGGCTCCCCCTTGGATTTCTCCCTCCCGCTGCGTCTGCTGTTCTCGTCAAGAGCGAGCCCGAGTTTCTGAATGGTCGTCACGTTGATCCTGTCCACATAGTCTTCGGACAGGAGGCGGCGGACAAGCATGGCCGTGTCGGTGTTTTCCTCAACGCACTTTTCCTGGAATCGGTTGAATTCCTCGCGAGTCTGATGGTCAAGGTCCTTGCGGTTAACGACGAGGAGACATTTATGGATGCTTTCGTTGGTCTTGAGAAGGGTTGAGGCCTTGAAGGACGTTAACGTCTTGCCTGAGCCCGCCGTGTGCCAGATGTAGCCATTGCCGCAGTTCTGATCGATACAGTTAACGATGGCCCTGACCGCGTAGATCTGGTACGGACGCATCACGAGGAGTTTTCGTTCGCTCGCGACCAGGACCATGTACTTGCTGATCATGTTACCGAGGGTGCACTTGGCGAGAAACTGATCCGCGAAATCGTCAAGATGGGCAACCTTGGTGTTATCATCAGCTGCGAACCGGTAGATGGGTAGGAATTGCTCGTCCGTGTTGAAGGCGAAGTGATTCGCGTTGTTGTTGGTGAAGTAGAGCGTGTCCGTGCGATTGCTGACTATGAAAAGCTGTACGAAGTAGAGCAACGTCTTGGTGTAACCGTTGCCGGGGTCGCTCTTATAAATGACGATCTGCTCCATCGCCCATCGGGGGCTGATCCCAAGCATCTTGAGTTCGATCTGGACTACCGGGACACCGTTGATCAGGAGAATGACATCATAGCGGTGATGGCTGTAGTCTGTGTTGATCCGTAACTGGTGGACGACCTCAAAGGTGTTCTTACACCAGTCTTTGATGTTGCCGAGGGTGTAATTGAGTGGCGTGCCATCTTCACGGACAAATGTCTGCCGGTTTCTGAGAAATCGCGAGGCCTCAGACACATCCGCTGTGACGATCTCGTTGAGCAATCGCCGGAACTCATAGTCGGTCAGTCTGACGCGATTGAACGATTCAAATTTTTGCCTGAAATTTGCCTTCAGCGCGGCACTGTTGCGGATGTCGGGACGGTATCGGTACTTGAGATCCCGCAGCTTTGCGATGAGGTCTTCCTCAAGATCACGTTCGCTTTGCATGCCTTTGCCGACGCTCGGTCGGAGGTGAGCTTTAGGTCTCTGGGGTTCTATTTTCTCGCACGCAGACCTTCACCGCCTCCCGCAGGTGACCATTGGGCCTGGCGGATCCCTCCGGCATAGAGCAGGTGGGCAGACATCCGCTCCCCCGCCCCGCCGCGTTGCCGCATATACCTGCAGCGTGCGCGCTGATGGTCGGCATTGGCAGGCCTTGCCGTGTCGGCCCGTTGCCGATGGCCACGGATGGGCCCGATAATGTAACGGTGCAAACCATGCCGCTCAATCTGGATGTGCTCACCCCGCGACAACTCCGGGCACCCCCGGGCTCACTGGGCAGCTATTGTGGCGAATATTGGGTAGCATCGCCGCAAATCCGCTCCCAACTGCCATACGACCCCACATCCTGCAATTCAGGCCCGAAGACTTACACAACCCGTTCGCGAACTCGTGTTTCTCGGTCTGATGTTCCGACCCGGGGTTACCTAAAGCCATGATCCGCAAATTCTGACGTATCACAAATCCCTATACGCCAATTCAAGTCCTATGTGCCCGGTCGCAGTCCTATCGGCGGGTTGCTGACTACCCCATTTTTCATGGGATGCCATCTCATGCTTGACCCAAAGCCGGAAATGCCCGCCATCGGAACCCCGCGCCACCAGCCATTATCCGGTGCCGCAACGGAGCCGGCGCTGCCTCAATTGGCATAGGCGAGCGCCTGCTCAAACTGGACCCCCACCATACTGGAAATACCCTGCTCCTGCATCGTGACCCCATAAAGGCGGTCGGCCATTTCCATGGTGCGCTTGTTGTGGGTTACCAGCACAAACTGGGTGTCGTCGGCAAAACGGCGGATCAGCCGCATATACCGGTCAATGTTGGCATCATCGAGCGGCGCGTCCACCTCGTCCAGGAAGCAGAACGGGCTGGGCTTTACCATGTAAATGGCAAACAAGAGCGCAATCGCAGTCAGAGTCTTCTCTCCGCTGGAGAGCTGCGTAATGCCGACCGGCCGCTTGCCGCGCGGCTTTGCCATGATCTCAATGGGCGATTCCAATACATCCTCCACTTGGGACAGCACTAAGTCACAGGTTGCCCCCGCTCCGAACAGTTCGGCAAACAACTCCTGGAAATTCTCCCGCACCACCCCGAACACATCCGAGAAACGCCGCTTAGCCGCCACATTAATCTCCGCAATGGTGCGGTTGAGCGTGGTTTCAGCCTCCTGCAGGTCGTCGCACTGGCCGGTTATAAACTCCAGTCGCTGTTTCTCCTGCTCATATTCCTCCAGCGCGAGTGCATTCACCCGGCCCATGCCTTGCATCTTCCTGTCCAACTCCTCCCGTTCGCGGCGCATTTCTTTCTGCGTGAAATCTTCGTCGACCACGGATACTGATTCCCCACACTCTTCCACACGCCGGGATACCTCCGTCAGCCGGGTCTGCACGGCTACATGCTGCATCCGGCAATCGGTGACGCGCTGTTGAGCTGCTTCGCGCTCGCGACGCAATTTGCGCAAGCGATCCTCAACTCCTTTCAGCTCCACCCGCAGGCCCATGATCTGATCCTTATCAGCATGGAACCTCTGCTCAAGACCCGGGCGTTGTCCGCGCGTGTTCTCCAACTGCTCTTTGAGTTCTTCCACTTCCTGAGACAGTGTCGCGCGCCTAACTTCAAGCAGGAGACCCTCTTTCTTGCGACGCTCTTTCTTGCGATTCAGCTCCGCTTCAGATTCGCCGATCCGGTTAAGGTCCCGCTGCAAAGCGTCGCATTGCGCCCTGCAAGCCACGGCCTCTACGCTCCGGGCGGCATATTCATCCTGAGCCACCTGCGCCGCACGCTGCAGGCGCATCTGCACCTCGTCGGTCTCCTTAACAATGTCGCGTGCTCTGGTATGGTCGGCTTCCACGCTTTCCAGCAGCTGTTCCAACTGCTGCCGCTCTGACTGTTGAGTTTCGATCTCGTGACCTACTCGACGTGTCTGCTCCCGTACCTCTGCCAGCTGCTGCTCCAGCCGGGCCTGATCATCGGCAAGCCGCCGCACATTGTGCCGGAGCTCCTGAACCTTGATCTCCCCTTCATGCACATTCACAGCCAATTGGGCCAAATCCAAATCGTCCATCTCCAGCTGCAGGTCTTTGCGCTGCCGCTCAAGCTCTGCGATATCCGCGTGAAGTCTGTCCAGCTCATGTCTGGACAGCTCCAGCGTATCCCGCCGCTCCAAGTGCACAGTCAGTGTCCCAACAGCCTCCCCGCCGCCGTGCAAGAATCCGCTTTCGTCACGCCACTCACCGGACGGGGTAACATATCGGACCTGCCGACCGCTGTCGGCACGGAGCAGATGTTCAGCTTGGTCGAGCGAGTCAGCGCACCGGATGTTATGCATCAGAAAGTCAATCAGCCCCGCGCAATCCGGGCTCCGCACTTCGATCAGGTCGCGCAGCGGACGACCGGGAAGCTCCGGCGGGCTGTCAGAGGGTGCCGATCGGCCTACCTGATTCAGTATGGCCAGAAGTACGCGCCCTTGTCCATGGGATTTGAGGGATTGGAGGGCCTGGGCGGCCTCGCGGCGGGTCGGCACGATTATGCACGCACCGAAACGGCCGAGTGCTGCGTCAAGCATGTCACGATGCTCAGGCGCGCATGTTATCACATCACTTACAGTCCGAAGCCGTCCCGCGACCCCCGCTTCCTCCAGGAAGCGCACGGCATTCGGAAAATCCTCCCGCGACGTAATGAGGGATTCCAACATTTCGATTTCCGCAGCCCGTCCTGCCGCCTCCTGACTCAATTCGCCAAGTCTCCGCGATATTTCATGCACTGCATCATCAAGCTCCTCATGCCGGAGTTGGGCCGCTTCAAGCTTCTCTCCAGTCATCTGGAGGGCCGTTTCAACGATCTGACTACGGATGCCGGCCTCGGAGTGACGAATTCCCATTTCTGCCAGTTCGGTCCCGACCGACTGCTTTTCCCGGCCCAAGCGGCCCGATTCTTCCTTAAGCCAAGTAATTCGACTTTCACAGCGGTCCAGTTTGCGGCGATGCGCAGACAGACTGTCAGCGTACTGTTGCCGTTGGGTCCGCTGCTGCCTGAGCGCATCCTGGCGTGCCTGCAATTGACTCCGAGCTGCACTGACCTTCTGGCCCGCATCGGTCAGAAGGGCTTCTGCTGTCCGCGCCGCCTCACCGGCATCAATCAGCGCGGAACGAATCCGCTGGCCATCATCCGCCAAGCCACTCACCCGCTGCCGATCTTCTGCACGCTCCTGATCCAGGCGGGCCAGATCGCGGCGGATCACGGATTGCTTTTCCTGGTCCAGCGTAAGCTCGGCCTCCATCCGGGTAACCTGCGTCTGATGGTCGCTGAGCGCCTTCTGACTCACGCCGACCGTGTGCTCTGCGGCCACCAAGGCTGTCCGCAGTGATTCCACCCCGGCTTCATTCCTGCTTGTCCGACTGATCCACCGCGTCAGCTCATCCTCAAATCGCTGCAGGTTCGCACCAATGGCAGCTTCCTCGGTCTGAAGACCTTCACGTTCCAGGTGCAGCAACGTATAGTCCAATGCCTGTGCACGCTCCTGATACCGGCGGTACCTGGCGGCAGTAGCCGCCTGACGCTTAAGGCTGGCTACCCGCTTGGAAATCTCGTCCGTCAGATCAAGTACACGGGCCAGATCGGCCTGAGTGATTTCCAGCTTGCGGATAGCCTGGCTCCTCCGCTGCTTATATTTGGTCAGCCCCGCGGCCTCTTCAAACAACCTCCGCCGATCCTGGGCCTTGTCCGAAAGGATTTCATCGATCATCTTCAGCTCAATGACCGAATAGGCACCCGCGCCCATGCCCGTGTCGGTAAACAGATCCTGTATATCCCGGAGCCGACATGGCGTACCGTTAAGCAGATATTCGGCCTCTCCGGACCGATACAGTCTCCGACCGATTGTTATCACGGTATACTCCACGGGGAGCACCTGCCTGGAATTTTCAATGGTCAGCTCAACCTCGGCCATTCCCAGCGGACGCCGCCTGGCGCTTCCGTTGAAGATGATGCTGTTCATCTTGTCCGAACGCAGGATCCGCACGCGCTGCTCCCCGATCACCCAGCGGAGCGCATCCACAATGTTGGACTTACCGGTGCCATTGGGACCGACAATGGCCGTGATACCGGAGTCAAACCGCAGCTCAGTGGCGGCGGCAAAGCTCTTGAACCCGTGAATACTTAGCCTGCGCAGGTACATGCTGGCCGATTGCCTATGCCGCGTTCACGGTGAATTTCAACAAGGGCATCGGGACCGCAATCAGGCAACTGCCTGAATATACGCATTAAGCCGCGGATCAGCCCGTTGCCTCGGTCAGCAATTCTTCCTCAAGAATCAACCCGCTGCCATCCGGTGCCAGATCAACCACCACATGCTGGGATGGCTTGATCCAGCCCGACAGCAGTGCTTCCGCCAGCCTGTTGGTAACCGCGCGTTGCAGCAGGCGTTTAATCGGCCGTGCTCCAAAAGCTGAATCAAATCCATTCTCGGCCAGATAATCGCATGCCTTGGTCTTGATGGTCATTCTCAGATCGTGGCTGTCTTTGGCCAGACTGCTGATGTGGTCAAACTGAAGCTGCACAATCTGCCGAATCGTATCTTTGCTCAGCGGATTGAACAGCACAACCTCATCAATGCGGTTCAGGAATTCCGGGCGCAGCGACTGTTTCAGAAGGCCAAATACCTCTTCCTGCAAATCCGACAAGTCGCCTGCCGTAATCTGCTCCCCAAGCGCCTCCATGCGCCGACGCAACAGCTCCGATCCCAAGTTGCTGGTCATAATCACAATGGTGTTCTTAAAATCCGCCGTGCGCCCCTTATTATCGGTCAGACGCCCGTCGTCAAGGAGCTGCAGCAGGATGTTGAATACTTCCGGGTGTGCTTTTTCGATCTCATCCAGCAGCACCACCGCATAGGGCCGCCGACGCACCTGCTCAGTGAGCTGTCCGCCTTCCTCATAGCCGACATACCCAGGCGGCGCGCCTACCAGACGACTCACGGTATGGCGCTCCTGATACTCGCTCATGTCAATCCTGATCAGTGCCTGTTCATTGTCAAATAGGAATTCGGCCAACGCCTTGGCCAATTCCGTCTTGCCGATGCCGGTGGATCCCAGGAATATAAAGGAGCCGATGGGGCGACTGGCCTCCTGCAGTCCCGCCCGACCGCGGCGCACGGCATTGGCAACGGCGGACACTGCTTCGTCCTGTCCGATGACGCGCCGCTTGAGCTCCTCTTCGATGCGCATCAACTTGGCCCGCTCGCTTTCCAGCATTCGGGAAACAGGCACACCGGTCCATTTGGAAACAATTTCGGCAATGTCCTCGCTGTCCACTTCCTCCTTCAGCAGCGCGCCATCGGCCTGCAGATCAGACAGCTCCCGATTCACCTTGGTTATCTGCCGCTGCAAATCGGGGATTTGTCCGTGACGGATCCGGGCAACTTTACCAAACTGCCCCTGCCGCTCTAAGGAATCCTCTTCAATCCGCAAGTGCTCAATGGACTCTTTAGCCTTACGGATCTTTGTGATCAGCTCTTTTTCCTGCTGCCAACGGACGTGCAGGGCATCACGCTCCTCTGCCAGATCCGCAAGCTGCTGTGCCAGTTGGGACTGTTTTTCCTTATTGTCCTCGCGCTTGAGCGCCTCCCGTTCTATCTCCAGCTGACGCATCAGACGCTCCAATGTGTCCAACTCCTCAGGCAGAGAATCAATCTCTGTTCTAAGCCGGGCCATGGCTTCATCAACGAGGTCTATAGCCTTGTCCGGCAGAAACCGGTCCGTGATGTAACGGTGGCTCAGCTGTGCTGCGGCTACGATGGCGCTGTCGTTTATGCGTACGCCGTGATGCACTTCATAGCGTTCCCGGATGCCCCGCAAAATCGAAATCGTGTCCTCCACCGAAGGCTCACCCACCATGACCGTCTGGAAACGCCGCTCCAGTGCCTTGTCTTTCTCCAGGTGTTTCCGGTACTCATCCAGCGTCGTAGCTCCAATCGCCTTCAGCTCTCCTCTGGCCAGGGCCGGCTTGAGAATGTTGGCCGCATCGATAGCCCCCTCCGCCGCCCCCGCCCCGACCAGCGTATGGATCTCGTCAATAAACAGCAGGATCTTTCCCTCCGCCTGCGTGACTTCCTGCACCACGGCCTTAAGCCGATCCTCAAATTCCCCACGATACTTGGCTCCGGCAATAAGCGCACCCATATCCAGCGCGTGCAGACGCGTTTCCTTAAGCCCCTCCGGCACATCGCCCTGCACAATCCGAATCGCAATCCCCTCGGCGATAGCCGTTTTGCCCACTCCGGGCTCGCCGACCAGCACGGGGTTGTTCTTGGTGCGCCGCGAGAGTATCTGCAGGACACGGCGAATCTCTTCGTCGCGCCCAATGACCGGATCAATCTTGCCATCAGCGGCCTGACTGTTCAGGTTCCTGGTGAATCGCTCAAGAGCCTGATATTGATCTTCTGCGTGCTGATCGGTCACCCTGCGTCCGCCCCGAATCTGTCGGATGATTTCAAGGATGGCTTCGCGGGTGATCCCCGCACGCTGGAGCGCCTGCCCTGCCGGGTCCTTCAATGTGCTCAACGCGATCAGCAGATGCTCACTGCTTATGTAGTCGTCCTTCATCGCGCGAGCCTCCTTCTGAGCCGCATCAAAGGCTGCCTTGGTTTCCGTGCCCAGGTACTGCCCGGTAACGCTGGCTCCGGTAACGATCGGCAGCTTACTTATGGCTGTGTCCACCTCCTCGCTGAGCCTGTGGAAGTCGGCACCGATTCGATGCACTATGGAAACGACGATGCCCGAAGGCTCGGAAAGGAATGCCTTCAGCAAATGCACGGGCTCAACGCCCTGGTGGTTCGCGCCGGCGGCCGTCTGGAGTGCCTTGGTGACAGCCTGCTGTGCCTTGAGGGTGAAATTGTTCAGTTGCATGGAGATATTTGGGTCAGAATTGGCAATGTGGTTCTATATGCCCACCAATTCCAAAAGTGTACCATGCACCCCGAAGGTGACAAATTGTCACCCCGGTTCAGCGCAGCGATACAGCGCGCATCTCGCCCGCCAGGACTGTCCCCATCCCGCTGAGCCAAATCCCGATCGGACCCGGCGCGGCCTCAGAACCGTGACCGTGGGCCACCAGTGCGCCATGGGCATAGACCCGGAAATGCGTTCTGTCAGATACCACGCGGATCTCGCTTACCCCCGCTGGTATAAACGGCTGCTCATCATAAACCTCTTCCCCGTTCTCTGCCGAGCGACCGAGCCGCAGCATGCCATCGGCCAGCTCTGCGTAGTCGTATCGGTTCGCGTCTTTCACATGATGAACAATTCGCACCGTGCCCTCAAATCTGCTGACATCCAAGTCCACCGCAAACTCCAGACTTGCGATCGCACGATCGATTACTGCCAGCACCGGTGATTCGGTTGGGGTTAAGGCCAGAAAATGTACACCGCCTGCGCTATCATATGCTGCCCTGGCAGTTGCCGCTCCGGCGATTACTTCAAAGGACTGCTCAAATGCTTCACCGGCAAATCCGTCTGGAGTCCAAGCCCATGACCCGTTGGGCTCGACCACCGGAGCTGAACCTTCACCCCGCAACTGAAGAATTTCGCGCTCCATTGCCGCCAGTTCCGACTCAAGCAGGCCGACTTTTGATACACCCACGCCCTGCTCAAAAACAAGCTGGCCCCCCAGACTGGATGCTTGGACAATCAGTACAAGGCCGCCCGCCCCAATGACCGCCATTGGGACCCATATCGCCAGCGGGAAGCGCAGCCGCCACAAACCGAGCCGCAACAGGCCGTAAATGCCAAAGTACCAGAGCGCTATTGTCGCCCAATCCGCGTGGTCGGTCAGCACCGCGTTGGCAACCCCCGTCACGTTCACCGAGTCCGCCGCTGCCCGACCGGAAAGCCACGCCATGAACAAGGCCGCTGCGCCCGTCACGAATAGCACCGTGGCCAGGCGGGCCGTAAATCTATGCGTGCGGAATATGAGTGCCAGCAGGTCAACCACCACGGCCAAAAACAGCAGCGCGATGGGAAAATGAATCACCAGGGGGTGGATATTGGGGGCCCAATCCGGCAGAATCAGTTCCATTTCTTGGTCTTTCGCAATCGCAGACTGTTGGTGACCACCGACACACTTGACAGGGCCATGGCTGCAGAGGCAATCATGGGATTCAGCAGTAGTCCGGTCATCCCGTAGAGTGCACCCGCGGCTATGGGGATACTGAGCGTGTTATATACAAATGCGAAAAACAGGTTCTGCCTAATTGTTCTCATCGCTGTTCGCCCCAGCACCATGGCATCTGCTGCAGTATTCAGATCCGGGCGCAACAGGGTGGCATCAGCTGCTTCGATCGCCACCTGCGTACCTGACCCCATGGCCATACCGATGTCAGCCTGCGCCAGTGCAGGTCCGTCATTGATGCCATCCCCTACCATGGCCACCGCCCGCCCATTCTGCTGCAGGGCCTGAATATGTCGGACCTTTCCTTCTGGAAGCACATCCGAGATAAAGCGCCGGATACCGGCCTGTGTCGCGATGTCCGCCGCACCGGACTGGGCATCGCCCGTCAGCATAACAACATCAAGTCCCAGTTCCCTCAGCCGGGCCACTGCGGACCGGGAAGTCGGGCGGACCGGATCGGCCATGGCGATCAACCCGGCGGGCACGCGATCTATGGCCACCATCACCACGGTCTCTCCCCTCAGGGCATCCGTTTGGTCAGCCAGTCCCTGGGTAGGAATTCCGAAGTGGCGCAGATGCTTTGCGGTGCCGACATGAACGAGGGTCCCTTCAACATCAGCTTCGATCCCCATCCCACTTATCTGCGAGAATCGGGCCACAGGTTGCAGCGGCAGATTCTCCGTCCGGGCAGCCTCCACTATAGCGCAGGCGAGCGGGTGTTCAGATCTGGATTCCGCGGATGCGGCCCATTGCAGCACTTCCTCCGCCGTGCATGTGCGGACCGGGATGACCTGTTTGACCGCCGGCTTGCCCTGCGTGAGCGTTCCCGTCTTATCAAGTACGACCGTAGATATCCGGCTCATTCGCTCGATTGCATCCGCCCCCTTGAACAGGATTCCCCGTCGTGCACCAGCCCCGGTCGCCGCAACTATCGCCGTCGGCGTTGCCAGTCCGAGCGCACAGGGACAGGAGATAATCAGCACCGACACAAAGGCCGTGAGCGCGTGCGGCAGCGGAGAGGTCACATCCGAGAGTATCCAGACGATAAACGTTACGATGGCAATGCCCAGCACCACGGGTACAAATATGCCCGATACCCGATCGGCCAGGCGCTGAATCGGGGCCTTGCGCGCCCCTGCCTCACGGGTCATTCGCACAATCTGCTGGAGCACGGTATCGCGACCCGTCCTCAGTACCGTTACCACCAAGGCCCCTGAAGTATTGACCGTGCCGCCGGTGACCGTATCACCGGTTTTCTTTTCGACTGGAAGCGGCTCACCGGTGAGCATGCTTTCATTCACCGCGGACGCGCCTTCAAGGACCTTGCCATCTACAGGCACTTTTTCTCCGGGTGGAATAATGACTTCGTCTCCGGGCTGCACCTCTTCAATGGGCACATGCTCAACAAACCCGGCCCGGCGCACCCGCGCTACGGGGGCCTGGAGGGCCAGCAGCTCCCTGATTGCCGAGCCGGTGCGGGCCGCGACTCCGGCTTCCAGCCTCCGACCCAACAGTACCAACGTTACGATTACCGCGGCGGCTTCAAAGTAAACCGGCGGAACTTCGGCAAACCAACTCGGGGCGAAGGTCGCTACACTGCTGTAAAGCCATGCACTTCCCACACCCAGTGCGATCAGCGTGTTCATGTTGGATGTGCCCTGCCGAAGCGCTTGCCAGGCACCGGCAAAAAAGGACCAACCGGCAACCCAGACCACCGGCGTGGCCAAAACGAACAGCAATACCCGCATGTCCCCCCACATTGAAAGCACAAAGACAGCGGCGGTCAGGAGTGCCGCCCCAACCAGGCGCGCCTGCCCGTTATCGCGACCAGGCGTGGCGGACCCGCCTGCCTGGAACGTAGCAGCAAATTCCGGAAAGGATGCCAAAACCTGCGCGCGGTCCACTAATCCGTCCACCCAATTGGCTGACAGCCCGTCGGCCTCCGCCTCTACTGCAACTGTTTGACCTAATGCATCCGTGCGCGCGGAGATCTCCTGGCGCGAAGGCCAGGTCTGCCCCTCTCGCAATCGCAGCCTTGCGGTGTGTCGGAGTGCTTGAAATCCGGCATTTTCCACCGCGCGGACCAATTCGGATGCGTCCACAATGTCCGCATACTCTACCATCACATCCCCGGACGCGTAATTTACCGCGGACTGCTGTACCCCCGGGATACGCCCCAGATTGCGCTCAATCCGGGTCGCACATGCGGCACACTCCATTCCGATTACTGAGAACCGGGCCTTTAATTGCGATGGCATTCAAATAGTCGCAAACCTGCCTTACTGCCCCGTGCGGTCCCTGAACCCGCCGTTGAAAATGGCATAGAACCTCCGAGAGCGCTCACGCAGCTACCGCCTAAAATGTTTACAGCCCCTCGCGGGTTACGTTTCCGTGCGGGCTGCGCCGGACTCGGCCTAATTCTCTTCCGCGATTGCCATGCGCACTCTCGAATACCATGAACTCTTTCTCTGTTCACCTGCCCGGCTGTTTGAGGCCCTCCACACGCCCAGTCTGATCCGCGTATGGTGGGAGGCCTCCAGCGTCATTGTGATCCCCCAACCCAACGGTGCCTTTGCCGCCACTTGGGGCGACCATGAGGATGACCCGGACTATGTGGTCACCGCCGTGCTTTCTGCCTATGATCCCCCCAACCGCAGCGTTATGTCTGATGCCCGGTATTTTGCCAAGACTGGTCCGCTGGGATTTGAGGGAGATTACGTAATCGAATACCGGGTACTGCTCCATGAGCAGGGGGCGATGCTGCACCTATTGCACACCGGTATTCCGTCCGTTCCAGAAGCGGACGAGTACTATGCGGGCTGCGATACGGGCTGGAAGCGCTGCTTTGCCAACCTCCATAAGCTGCTGGACGCGTAGATTGCGTCTGTGAGTCCTCCAGCGCACCTCCATGCTGCAGCCAGACGTAGCCTTGATCAAACTGCCCGCCTGCAAATACGTCCGGCAGGTCGTCCGGCAATCTAAGTCGTCATTTCTGTGGGGCATGCGCGTACTGCCCAGGAAGCGCCGTCAGGCGCTGTATGCGGTTTATGCGTTTTCCCGGGTTGTGGACGATATCGCCGATGGTGCCGGGCCGCTTGCGCAGAAGCGGGCTGCCCTTGACCGTTGGCGCAGCGAAGTGGATCGGATTTATTCGGACTGCCCTGTCCATCCAATCGGCCAAGCGCTGCTGGAGCCGGTCGCGCGCTTTGAACTTCCCAGGGCTGAGTTTATGGCCCTGATTGATGGTATGGAGACGGATGCCGCCGCGATGGTTCGGATTTCAACACTGGATGAGCTGCTGCTGTATTGCCGCCGCGTTGCGGGCAGCGTGGGGGTGCTGTCAGTACATGTGTTCGGGGCAAAACAGCCCCAAGGAATGAAAATGGCTATCCAGTTGGGACAGGCCTTTCAGCTGACCAATATTCTAAGTGACATTGCCGAGGATGCCCGGCTTGACCGGGTATACCTCCCTGGCGCGCTGTTGCGGAAATATAATGTGCCCGATGCGCCCCTTCCGGCTCTCCTGCAGCATCCTAATGTGGCAAATGTGTGTCAGGAATTGGCTGCGCTCGCGCATGCGTCCTATGCGCGGGCCGAGGCCTTTATCCGACAGTTGAACTGGCTTCGCATGCGGCCGCCGGTACTGATGAAGGCCGTATACAAACCGATGCTGGATCGGCTGGACCGACGCGGCTGGACGCGTCTTGGCGAGTCCGTCAGACTGGGCAGTCTGGAAAAAATCTGGCATGTGCTTAGCCGGAGTCTCAGCGCCGCTTGACTATGCTCCGCCGGAGCATGGGCCAATCCCAGCCAGGATAATGCCGGTCACGCCAACGCCTGATCCAGGTCGGCACACAGATCATCCGGGCTTTCCAGCCCCACGGACAGCCTGAAAATCCCGTCACCGGCAAAGCGCCGGTACGAGTCCAGCGCCTCTCCCGCCAGCCGAAACGACGACTCCATGATCGCGTCCGTAGCGATGTGAAATACCAGGCTGCGCACATCCCCCAACGATACCGCATAGCTGATCAGCTTCAGGCGTTTCTGAAGCTGCACGGCCATTGCCTCCAAGTTCTCCACCTGGAAGGCAATCATACCGGATCCCATAGCCATCTGAGTATTGGCCAGATCGTACTGAGGATGCGAAGAGAGCCCCGGATAGATCACCTGCGAAACGTGCGGATGATCAGACAAAAACTGCGCCACCTGAAGCGCACTTCGGCTGTGGGCCGGCATGCGCAGCGCAAGGGTGGCCATGCCGCGGAGAATGAGCCACGCGTTGAACGGGCTCAGAATCCCGCCCACATGAATGCCCACGCCCCGGCGAATTGAACTGATGACATCTCTGGGACCAGCCAGAACGCCACCAAGCGCATCGCCGTGGCCTCCCAGGTACTTGGTAAGCGAATGCATGACCACATTCGCTCCCAATTCAGCTGGCTGCGTCACCAGTGGAGAGGCGAAGGTGGAGTCCACTGACAGCAGCGCCCCGGCCTCGTGTGCCACCTCCGCAGCCGCCCGGATATCCGTCAGGCGGAGAATGGGATTGCACGGCGTTTCTACGTGAATCAGCCGCGTATTGGGCTGAACAGCCGCTGCAATTTTGCGGATATCTGATGTGTCCACATGGGTCACCTGCACGCCCATTTGAGGCAGAATGTCATGGGTGTACTCCAGTGCGCCGGCATATCCCACATCGGTCATGATCAGGTGATCACCGGTGTGGAGCGTTTCGGTAAACAGGCCAGTTATCGCAGACATCCCGCTGGCGAAGCAAATGGCATTTTCGGTCTGCTCCAGCGCAGCAATGCGGCGTTCCAGTTGGGCTACGGTGGGATTCGCCCACCTCGAATACATTAGCGGTGACGTGTCGTCCAGATCTTCCGCAGAGAATGACTGGCCCGCATCGACCAAGTAGGAATTAGCCATATGGAGCGGCGGTGCCACCGAGGGTACGGCCAGAGGCTCGGATTCTCCGGCATGGATGGATCTGGTTCGTAGGGACAGTATCTGCATAGGCTGGAACAGGGATGATGGGCGTGAGGCCCGCTGCCTCGGCAGCGGGCTTCCCGAATAATACGGCCATGCGGGCGTTCCGTACGGAGATCTGCGGGCGGAGCTGGCGAGTATCGGATCCCGGAATTGGAACAATCCCGGCCGAATCCGTTTAGGTGCGCGGTTACCCCGCTAAGGGATGTTCATCACGCCTGAGTTGTTTACGTTTTTCCGGGAGCTGGCTGAAAATAATGATCGGGCCTGGTTTGCAGAGAACCGTTCCCGATATGAGCGTTATGTCAAGGTACCGCTGCTGGAGTTTATTCGGGCATTCGCCACCCCGCTGCACAGCCTCAGCCCAAACTATTCTGCGGTCCCCAGAGTAGGCGGCTCGCTGTTTCGGATTTACCGCGACATTCGTTTTTCGAAGGATAAGAGTCCGTTCAAGACAGCGGCTGGAATCCACTTTCGCCATAACGCTGGCAAGGATGCCCATGCGCCGGGATTCTATCTGCATTTGGAACCGGATGAGGTATTCGCCGCCATCGGCATATGGGGTCCCCGGGGGCCCGCGCTGCGGAGTATCCGCCAGTTCATAGCAGACCATGCTGACGAGTGGACGCAGATCCTATCTGATCCGGCCTTCACGGAGGTGTACCACCGGAATCTCGCTACTGATGCCCTCAAGCGTGCCCCGAAAGGGTTTGACCCAAATCATCCCCTAATTGAGGATTTGAAGCGGAAGCACTTTGTGGCTGCGGCTCCGCTTACCGAATCGGCGGTCTGCTCTGATGATTTTCCGGAGCATCTCTACGCCGTGTGGAACTGCGGCACCGACTATATGTCCTATCTGACCCGCGCGGTAAACCTACCTTGGTAATCAACCTGAACCGACTGTCCTGATGAATCCCTTCCGAACCCATGGAGCCATAAGCTGGAGTGAATACCTCTCACCGGATGTGGACCGTTCTCTGACTTTCTTCCGGAATCTGGTCGGCTGGTCAGCCAGCGCAATGCCGATGGAAGATGGCCCCTACTATGTGCTTCAGATCGGCAACACCAGTGCCGCCGGTGTCATGGCATGCCCGCCCGGTGTCCCGCCCTGCTGGTGCTTCTACGTTACGCTCCATGATATCCGAGCGTGGCTTGAGACCAAGCGGCCCAAGGTAATGGTACCGCTGACTGAAACGCCGATTGGCCCGTTTGCCGGGATTACCGATCCGCAGGGTGCCTACCTGAACGTCATGCAGTATCACGACACCGAAGATTCATCCGGCCTTGATTCCGTGATGACCGCGTACCTGCATCAGGGGCACTTTGCCTGGTTTGAGTTGCAAACCACGGACCCGGCGGCTGCCGCCGAGTACTACTGCGACCTGTTCGGCTGGACCATTGATGAGCAGCCGATTCCCTCGGGAACCTACCACCGGATTGCCGTTGATGGCGCGGCCATTGGCGGCATCATGGCCAGTGTGGCACCGGATGTGCCGCCGCACTGGTCCGGGTATGTGACCGTAGAAGATGTGGATGCCATCCAAGCCAAAGCGCAATCCCTTGGGGCGACCATTACTGCTCCTGCATTTGAGGTGCCGGAGGTCGGGCGGCTGATGCACCTGCTTGACCCCGATGGTGTCCCGCTGGCATTCGCTACATGGAATCTGCCGGGTTTGGGGACTTAAGCTCTCCACAGACCCGGCATGACCGGCAAGTGGTGCCAAACGCAGACCCGGAGCAGGCTGGCCTGACTACGAATACCCCGATTCCCGGCACTGCATGCCAGATGTACCTACCTGTTGTGGCTACCGGGAACCCATAGAGACCTCGTTACCAGGAATTCTTGAAGAGTCCGCTGCCCCACGCCGTGCCCAGCACCCCGATTATCGGATTCACTACGGTGATCCACAGCGGCTGAACCGCTACATTCATGGCCTCCATCACGGATGGCTCGCCAGCCAGCCGCTCAGCGGGTGCCGCTGGCTGCATCACCAGGGCGATGACCAATTGGGCTGCCCCCAGGATGCCCACGAATGCCACTAGGATTTTGGCGGGCGTTACGGTATGTGCAATCAGGCTGCACACTTTGCCGCCCAGTGTGGCTGCGCTCCAACCTACCACGAGGGTTAGCACAATCCAAATCGATGACACGTCATACGTGCCCGCCTGAAAGGCCCGATCCGGCCCCATCAGCAGGTAGGCTACGGTGAAGGTCACAAAGATAGTGATGGCCATGGCGGCATAGCCTGCGACCACCGCGCCGGTCCCTCTGAAAATGGATTTCATAGCTCTCAATTGCTCCAATTACGACCCGTAATATACAGCTGAAGACCCAGATCCACCACCGACGCAACCCGTAAAGCCGTAACATTGTGGGCAACAGCTCTGTCTCAACCGGACATGCCGGGAATCTACCACGACATCACCATTGATGCACCGCTGCAGCGCGTAAGGGCTGCCATCATGAGCCCGCAGGAGATTGACCGGTGGTGGACCCTGAAATGTGAGGGCAGACCTGAGTTGGGGGGCGTTTACCGGTTTTATTTCGGGCCGGACTACGACTGGTACGCGGAGGTGATTCTCTGCGGGGACGACCGGGGAATCGAATGGTGCTTTACCAAGGCCGATGAAGACTGGACCGGTACGCGCTTGCGCATCCATGCCACCAGGGTTAACGGCACCACCCGCCTTCGGCTGGAGCACACTGCCTGGCGAGACCGCAACGATCATTTCCGGCGCTCCAGCTACTGCTGGGCGCAGTATCTGCGGCTTCTCAAGGTCTACCTTGAGCAGGGAGTCATCACGCCATACGGTGAGCGCCGTTTCGGATAGCGGCTGCACTAGTTGCGTGAGGTATACCAGCCCGGATTTGAGCTGGCCACCGGCGGCAAAGTGGAGGGAGCCTTGAAGAGGCCGCTGCGATTGAGATGTCCGACGTAGCGACCCAGCACACGAACCTCCTCAAACACTTCCGGCTCAATGATGATCTCCTCATACTCCTTGTTGGTGGGTTCCAGGCGGAGTCCCCGGACATCCCAGAATATGCGCTTAAGGGAAGTCTCTCCGTTGTACAGCACTGCGCCTATCCCGCCGTTGGGGATGTCGTCGTCCATCAGCAGCACATAATCGCCGCTGTTTATGCCTGTGCCCCGCATGGAATTACCGTTTACACGGAGGGCGTATATGCGATCCAGTTTTGGGAAGAGCATATCCAGCGTGATGGAGCCGAGTTCTGCCTCCACCGCTTCCTGCAGGCACCCCGCGGTAATCTCCCCCACCACCGGGATCCCGGACGTACGCTTGATTTCTCTGCACAATCGGTAGCCGGCACCATCGCGCACTATGTAGCCCTTCTGCTCCAGCGCCTTGAGGTTCTGAAACACGCTGTTTGGCGATCGGAAGCCGAATTCGTCGGCATAGTGGCGGTATTTCGGCCAACTGTCGTACTCCTCCAGATGCCGTCGGATGAAGTCCAATACGGCCTGCTGCTTTGCCGTAAGCTCTCGCACATTCATATTCGTTCACCTAATCCTGGTGTGATCCATAATCAAATCCTACTCCATCATATGAATCTCCCGTGATACAGTTCCTCTCAATAGCGCGCCAAATGTTACGATTTTGACAAACCCTGGCAGGGAAGCCACAGATGGCTCGCGCAGGCACTTGGCTGAGAGCCTAAACCTGACTGAATTCAGGAGCTCTGTAGTCGACCTATTAATGCACGTCTTGAGCTTATATCGTACCGTGTGTCGTGAATGCCTGACCATTTGGCCATAACTCGGCACCCGAATTCCAGATTCAACCAAGGCTCACCGGCTGCCGGTGGGCTTGAGCAGGATGGCAAGCTCACAATTCCTGATCGTCTTAGAATTATGCGCTTACTATACCGAATCTCGGCGTTGCCCCGCGGCGAAGTCTCCTCGGCGTGCGATGGGGCATCCCGGAGAATTATCGGAAGCTGTTTGATGCTGATCGTCCTCTTTCTTATTGCCCAATGCGATGGTCTCGGAACCGGGCCGGATCACGACTCGCCAATAGCGGCGGCCAAGGCCTTTTATGAATACCAGCTTGAGCAGATGGCCGAGAGCGCAGAGTTCATTGGGTGCGCCTAGATGGTCACCGCATTGCGTTGGAGCGCCCTCCTAATTGGTCCAGCGCGCTCGTCCTCCACCATCCAGATGGCCACCGAGTCATAGCTGCTCCGCTGGACGGACCCCCGCTCCGCACGACTTACGATTCAACTGCGTCAGCGGGCACCATAATATTTGAGCTGGATGGTGACGGACAGGTGCAAGAGGGAAGAATTCTTGAATTCGTCCGATTTGGCAGGGCCCCAGAATCCCGGCTGGCTCGGACCCTCTCAGATTACTGGCATGCAGCATTCGAAGATTCGCTTGTAGTAGTAGCGGAGTTCAACCTGCGCTATGAATCTCAACGCGCACGGGTTTTTCGGCCTGACCAACCGCCGGGCGCGGCTGCGCTCCAGAACCCGGGAGCGAGCATCAGCAAGACGAATGCAGACTGCCGGTATTGGATCATGTGCTATTACGATCGCAATACGGGTAACCTCTTGTACTGCGATGGCTCATCTCTTATGCTGATGTATTGCATAGGCGGCGATGACGACTGCTCATCCGGCGATTCCTGTGCCGGCGGAGGTGGCGGAGATGATGATGATGACACCGATGAAGAGGAATGCGCTTGCGACGATCCGATCCCCTGCGAAATGGAAGCCGAATACAGGGAAAGAAATCCCGGTTTCACCATCACCTGCGACATGTTCACCTCGAGTGGCGGTTCTGCGCATTTTTCATGGGCGGAACTGAACGGCTTTTGGGCAGGAGGCAATGAGTCCAATCATCGACCTTGGGGGTATATCAGCCCCGGACTGCCGGGACACCTGGAAAAGGTCCGGGTAAATTATCTTGCTATTGAGGGAAATACGGCGACCGGGCTCCCGCTCTCCAGCGGGTACCGATGCCCAGATGGAAATGCGAGCATATCAACTGCAAGTAGGACAAGCGCTCACATGGAAGGCCGAGCCGCCGATGTGTCAAGCAGGTACGGTTGCGCCGAAGTTGAAGCGGCATTTCGTGCAGCCGGAGCCGAGATTGACACATGTGACGAACATGCAGATCATATTCACGGACAATGGTAAGAATCGGCTGGATTAGAATTGGACTGGCCGGGTTGCTTTTCTCAGCAACCCTTGCGGCAGCAACTTGCACGGCGCGTACTCAGCAAGCGGTACAATCCGCTGCAATCAATCAGGTTGCACATGACCTGACACATGCCGAACGTGACCGAAGGATTCAGGGACTGAATGCGTATGTCCGGGTGCCTTTGGAGGCGCGAACAGAGGAACTCAAGAGCGCTCTTATCCAATCTCTGGAGCTGGAGCTTGATATGGGTCGCGCGATTGCGACGAGCAAGATTCCCCCGCTTCCACGGGACAATAACCATGATTTTCGATTCGGCTTAGTCTCGGAAATTCTGACCCTCAAGGATCCAGACACGATCCCCGTGCTCGTGCGCACTATCAATATGGCCGGAAGCGTTGCGGCATCGTTGGCTGATTTTGGCCGGCTGGCATTGCCGACACTGGTGGCTTGCATCGATGGCCAACAGCCCGCGCTAGAGAAAACAATTGACATTGTTTTGATAACACTCCGCATCATGGTTCAGCGGAACGGGCTCAATTACTTTAATCCGCAGGAGCGAGTCACCCTCCGATCCATTGCCCATCGTTTTCTGGACTTGAAGCCGGGCGAATTCCCCACCGACACGGAAATCGTCACATGGCAGGAGTCAGATGAGTTTTGGCGGGCAATCAGACTGGGCGGAGCTATGCAGTTAGCCTGGGTACTCAATGAACCGGTGCTGAGGGAAAAGGTCACGGCCATTGCGACAGACCCGGAGGCGTTGCGTGAACGGGGGCTTAACGCTAAGCAAGTCCGGTATCTTAAGGGACGATTTGAACGAATTAGAACAGATCAGCCAATGTTGCCGACGTATTCGTCCATGATACGTTCAAGCGATCAGCAATAATCTCGCTTCTCGGGTGCCCCGCATCATGGCGACTGACCCCGCCGGAAACTGCCTTATCGGACCGAGCCGCGTACCGCACTTTGGCATCCTTTCAATCGAACCCGACAGTCCACCAGTCTCTTGTGCCGCGGGGAAACCACCCGTCGCCGGCATCATTACACACTGACGCGGTACATTTGCTTGTCGCTTTGCACCGATATCCGAACACCCTATGGCTGAGCTCAAAACGCGACCTACGGATGCCAGCGTGGAAGAATTCCTCGCTGCCGTTGGCGATGAGCAGAAACGGCAGGACAGTGCTGTTCTCCTTGACCTTATGTCGGCCGCGACCGGTGAATCACCGCGCATGTGGGGGCCCAGCATTATCGGTTTTGGAACACTGAACTACCGCTATGATTCCGGGCGTACTGGCACTTGGTTTGTGGTAGGATTCTCACCCCGAAAGCGTGCGTTCAGCCTCTATCTGGCAGGCGGTCTTGGCCCCCATGCCGAGCGGCTGAAACGCCTCGGCAAACATACCCGCGGCAAATCCTGCCTGTACATCCGAAGGCTCAGTGAGGTAGACCTGCAGGTCCTCACCGAAATGATAAACGCGACCGCAGCGCAGCAGTCGAAGTCAGGCTGCCAGGGATGATGTACTGCTGGCACACTGCGTTCGCAACATGCGTCGCACGGAGGCACTCGCCAAGTCACCCTCCGCAATTCCGGCCCGAAGAGTCGCAATGACCTCCCCGCGCCGGTAAACCAGACGATTGGCCGCCACAGCCGGCAGGCGCGAGCCCGGACCGATGATGCCAGCCAGATTGAGGGGATCTGCGGCGCTTATACCCACGATCCCGGAACCTGCGTCTTCCTCCTGCCGAATGCGCCGCGCCAGCGCCACGGCTTCCGGCAAGCCGAACTGCTCGCCCGGAACTCCGTCAATGAATCTGCCACCGCGCACATCCCCCCGCAGTTCCATGTCCCAATACACACGCACCAGATCGCGCCACGGAGGCAGTAGGGACTCCCGGGTCAGCACACGCCGGCACACGATCCCATAGCGCCTTAGTAGGAGACGGGCGATCTGGCGGGTACAGTTTTCCCGAGCATCCTGCCGCGACACCACGCTCCAGCGTCCAATGGCATCAAACCTGGGAGCCTGGCGATGTCCGTGCCTGCGCTTGTCTACCGGGGTGAGCAGCAGTCGCAGCCCTCCAAATCCATCACTCGTAACCAGCCCTTTACCAGCCAGCTCCGTAAGCGCGGCTTCCACCTCAGTAGGCAGTAAACCGGTCTGTTGTATCAGGGCTTGCATAAAGGCCGGACCATGATCATGGAGCATGTCCCATACCCTCCGAGCCGACGCGGACAGATCTTCGGCCACTTCAGGCGCGCTGTACAGCGCCGATTGCTCCTGCACATGCAGCATGATCGGCATGTTCCGAGCCGAACCCGATGAGACAGACGATGTTGTTACCGGACGCCTCCAGCCGACATACCCCGCCATGCACAATCGGTCCAGCAGCGCCGGACTGTAGTCGGCCACTCGCGCGGGCAGGACTTCCGACTCCCATGCCGCGCCTGGCAACGCGTAGCCGCTGAGCTGTTGAGTGACGCTCCAAAGGCCATTTTCGCCGCGCATCCGGTAACCGGAATCCACTTTCTGCCAGACGAACAGAAAGCGCATGTACTCCGCCTGCGATATCGGACGGATTGCGCTGCGAAGCTTACTGACCGTGTGCCGATGCACACGCGCCAACAGGCGGCGGTGACACCACTGGCGCTCACCTCCGGCTGCCGGCGTGAATGTTCCGCGCAGCACCGTACCCCGCGACTCAAGGGTCAGCAGGGCCTGCTCAGCGGCGGTTTGGCTGATGTGCAGCCGGTCCGACAGATCCGCTACCGATAGGGGGCCGGAGGTCTCCAGAACACTCAATCCGAATGCTGCAGATGTCTCCAGGGGGTCACCCAGCGCCTCCAACGGCTGCATTTCAGGATCCAGCGTTAAATTCCACAGACTCAGTGCTTCGTGCAGCCGCTCCGCCGGAAGCCAAATGGGCCGACTCTCCCCCTCACGCCTTCCGCAAGTGGCGCGGCCATCCCTGATCAGCCTGTTGAACCAGTCAACCAGTTCCGAGTGTTGGCTGGCGGGCATCCAGCCAGCCATCAGTAGTGCGTCATGCAGTTCATTTTCATCCCGAATCAGCGGTTGAACCTCAGCCATGGCTTTCTCCAACGCCTGATTATCCAGCAAACCCATGCCATGCGACGCACCGGGCTCAAAAGCACGCCGACTGTGGACGAGTTGAGCCCGCCGTTCTTCCAGCGGTGCATCGTCCAGAAACGCGTACGGATTGGCGGCCAGAACTTCATGGGCCAGCGGAGAAGGTTCCGGCGTGTCAACGGCATGAACCGCAACGGTGCTGTTGCGGATCGCACGTAGGATATCAACGAGCTGCGGGCCATCCATTTCCTCTTCCCAGCAGTCGGTGAGCGTCTGCCTGATCATCGGGTGATCTGGAATGGTACGTTCACCCACAATATTCTCCAGACAGGCGGCGGCTTCCGGGAATACCGACACCAGCACATCATCAGCCTGAATGCGCTGCAGCTGCGGGGGCACCTTGCGCCCGCCGCGGGCGCGAGGTACAGCCAGAGAAATATTCAGATTCCAGCGCCATCGGGTCTGGAACATCGGGGCATCCAGAATCGCCTGCTCCAGTGTGGTTCGGGCCGACTCCGGGCTCAGTAAAGCAAAGACATCCTCCAACGGAAACGAATGCTGCGGCCCCAGGGAAAGCAGTACGCAGTTCTCGGTGGCCGCAGCCTGGAGTTCAAAATTGAAGGTGCGGCAGAATTTCTTCCGAAGGGCAAGCCCCCAGGCGCGATTAACGCGTGCGCCAAAGGGCGCATGCAACACCAGCTGCATACCCCCTGAATCATCAAAAAATCGTTCCGCCACGATGTCTGTCTGGCTGGGCAGCTGACCTAGAAGTGCATACGCAGCGCAGAGGTATTCGGCCAGTTGCACGGCAGTTCCGCCGGAGACTTCATACGTCTCCCTGAAGTATCGTGCAGCCGTTTCCCGGCTGCCCAGATGGGGCTCGGCCTGCCGCCTGAGTCGTGCTACCGCGCGGGACAATTCATCGCTACGCGCATACGAAGCCCCTTTCCAGAACGGTAGCGTCGGCGTTGCACCTGCCGCATCCTCCACCCGTACCACCCCTGGGGTAACCTGTAGAATCCGCCATGCCGCATTGCCCAACTGGAACACATCGCCGGCGAAACTCTCTATGGCAAAGTCTTCAAAAACAGATCCGACAGTATGCCCTGATGGCTCTAGGACCACCTTGTAGTCCGCTGTGTCTGGAATGGCACCTCCCGAGGTAAGTGCGGTAATGCGTGCCGCCCTCCGACCCCGGATATGCCGATTGATCCGGTCGAGATGAATCAAGGCACCGCGTCGCCCATGGGAAGTTTCAAAGCCCCGGGCGAATTGGGTTACGATGTCTTCAAAGTCGGACTGCGCCAGTTGGCGATACGGCCAGGCCCGCCGAAACATAGCCAACAGTTCATCCATTGACCATTCCTGCGCTGCAATTTCAGCTGTGACCTGCTGCGCCAGCACATCCAGAGGCGCATTCAGGCAGCGTACTCGCTCAAGTTCGCCCCGCCGAACGGCATCCAGCAGGGCCACACATTCCACCAGATCATCACGCGTTACCGGGAAAAGCCGACCTTTCGCAATCCCATCTATATGATGCCCGGCGCGCCCAATGCGCTGCAGGAACGTAGCTATTCGGCGCGGCGATCCGATCTGACAGACCAGTTCAACACTCCCAATGTCAATGCCCAACTCAAGAGAGGCCGTGGCTACGAGCACCCTTAGCCGGCCGCTCTTCAAACGCTGTTCAGCATCGCGTCGACGATCCTGTGCCAGACTGCCGTGGTGTGCCATAACCAGTTCATCTCCGATCCGCTCGTTCAGGTGGCGTGCCATACGTTCGGCCAGATGTCGGGTGCCGGTGAATACCAGCGTGGTCCGATGCTCGCCGGCCAGTTGAGTGATGCGGTCATAGATTTCCGCCCACACTTCGTGCGCCATAACCGCATCCAGCGGAGACTGGGGCAGCTCCAGGGCCAGATCCACCGGACGCTGATGACCCAAATCCACAATGGCGCAGTTAGCATCGCCGCCGGTCAGAAAGCTGGCTACAGTTTTGACGGGACGTTGCGTGGCAGACAGACCAATCCGCTGCAGGGGATACCGGGTTACATGACGCAAACGCTCCAGGCTAAGTGCCAGATGGGCCCCACGCCTTGAGGGCAATACAGCGTGGATCTCATCTACGATCACCGTACGCACATTGGACAGTGCAGCCCGGCTGCGCTCGGCGGTCAACAGCAGATAGAGGGACTCCGGTGTAGTAACCAGAATATGGGGCGGATGTCGAAGCATCGCCGCTCTGCGCGATGCGCTGGTATCTCCGGTGCGAATGCCCGTCGTAATGGCAGGAACCCGCAGATCGGCATCTTCGGCCTGGCGCTGAATACCCTCCCTCGGCACCGCCAGATTAACATGGATATCCGTACTGAGTGCCTTCAGCGGTGACACATACACGACAGAGGTCTCATCCGGTAGGGATTCTGTTGTGCAGCCCGCTTTGAAAAGCTCATCCAACAGAACAAGGAAAGCCGCCAGTGTCTTTCCAGACCCTGTCGGCGCGGCAATCAGGGTATGCTGACCCCTCTGGATGTGCGGCCACGCCTTAAGCTGCACCTCTGTCGGCCCTTTAAATGCTTCAAAAAACCACCGCGAAACAAGCGGATGGAATCCATCCAAACCCATCACTTCGGTTCGTTGCCCTGACCGCTTAAAATGCCCAGACGCACCGGGTACCGTTGTACCAGCTGGGCATCCGGGCATGTAAGATGCCTTGTGCGTGGCTGGCCACCCAGCGTACCCGCCGATCCCGGCATACAACCTGGACCGGCATCAACACGTCCCCAGCTGAAGCTCATTCAAACAGCGTCAGCTGGCTCCGGTCAGCATCCCGGACAAACAGATCCGTGCGAAGTCTGGGCCGGGATTTGTTGAGACCAAATCGTCTGCAGGAGAGGTCAAACATCTGTCCAAAGGCATCCGCCCATATGCCCTGCCCGCGCATTCTGCTGCCAAAACGGCTGTCAGACAATCTGCCCTCCCGAAGATCCTTCAGGCGCTGGACTACCTTGTTGACGCGCTCAGGATAATTCCGGGACAGCCAGTCCAGAAATAGCGGCTCAACCGGCCCCGGGAGCCGCAATACAATGTACCCTGCCTGCCCGGCACCATGCTCGGCGGCCGCCTTCAGAATGGCTGGCATCTCCTCATCGGTCAGCCCCGGAATTAGCGGAGCCACCATCACACCCACCGGGACACCGGCCTCGCTGAGTCTACCGATCGTATCCAGGCGCCGCTGCGGTACGCTGGTGCGGGGTTCCATGACGCTGGCCAAGTCGGGTTTCAAGGTCGTAACGGACACAAAAACGCGGGCGAGCTCCATCGAGGCCAACGGCTCAAGTACATCGAGGTCGCGCGTAACCAGATGATTCTTGGTGATGATGGTGACCGGGTTTCTGTAGCGCAGAAATACTTCCAGGCAGCCCCGCGACAGCTGAAGGTGCCGTTCTACGGGCTGATAGGGATCCGTATTGCCGGAAAGCGACACGATAGAAGGCTCCCAGGATGATCCTGACAGCTTCCGGGCCAACAGTTCCGGTGCCTTGCGCTTAACGAGGATCCGGGTCTCAAAATCCAGTCCCGCACTCCAGCCCAGGTACTCGTGACTGGGCCGCGCATAGCAATAGATGCAGCCATGCTCACACCCGCGGTACGGATTGAGACTCCAGGTAAAGCTCAGATCCGGCGAGTCATTGCGCGACAGAATACTGCGGCTGTGGTCTTCGTAGAACTGCGTCTGAATCTGGCGCAATTCATCGGACTCCAAAGCGGCCGGATCCGGTTCATGCACTATCGGATCGAATCGCGTCGGCGGATTAAGGGCCGTGGACCGCCCCTTCCGCACCGGCATTGATACCTGACGAACCATTGATTGTTGTAAGTTTATCGTGGGCCGCTTCCACAAATATAGGCAGCTCATTACCATGAAAAAGGTCCTGTACACCGGCTCCAGCCTGATTGCCGCAGCTGTCCTTGCCCTGGTCATAATGGGGCTCTTCGTGCCGGAAGTCGAATACACGGCCACCGTTCGCATCACCGCCTCCATGGAGGAGGTGTGGCAGACATACACGGACATGGAGCAACGTTCCCGGTGGCTGGAAGGCTTTGAGCGTTCAGAGCAGCTCTCCGGCACGGGCCAGGCTGTGGGGGCGCAGTCCGTGCACTACTTTGAAGGAGGCAACACGTATACCGAAACCATCACTGCGGTACAGGCGCATCAGCACATTACGACGGAAATCTCAACGGACCTCTTCACCGGCACCGTAACCGCGATTTTTGAGGATCAGGGAGATGCCGTCCGGCTTCAACAGCAAACGGTCATGCGCGGAGCCACATTCTACTGGCGGGCCATGATGCCCCTGCTAAAACCCCTCAGGCAGCGGCAGAAGCTCGACGCATTGGATCGGCTTGAAGACCTCGTTGAAGGGAGCCCGTCAAGGGGCACCGCCCGGCAGAATGCCCCGTGATACGACCGCCTCCGTCTTTCTGGACTACGGCAAACACGGGCTGGCCCTGAATATTGAGGGGTTGAATGCGACCATTCTACGCCCGCAGTTCGTACCGGGACTGCCCGATGAGCATCAGGCCTTCCTGGACGCTGTCCGCCGACCTATTGCTGCCCCGCCGCTGCGTGAGCTGATCAGCGCCACCGAAACGGTCGCCATTGTGATCCCGGACATTACCCGGGCCCTTCCAGGTGATCGCCTGTATCCGTGGATTCTCCAGGAGCTTGGGCATGTCCCCAAAGATCAGATAACCTTCGTGGTGGGGACCGGCACGCATCGCGCCAACACGGCAGACGAGATCGCAGCTATGGCCGGATCGGAAGTCGCTCACAACTACCGATTCGTAAACCATGATGCCCGTGATCCGACCACGCTGCAGTTTGCGGGGCGTAGCCCGTACGGGTATGATGTTTACTTCAATGCGAACTTTGTGCAGGCTGACCGGCGCATTTTGGTTGGGTTCGTCGAACCGCACTTTATGGCCGGATTCAGCGGCGGGTACAAAGCCGTATTCCCCGGTATCGCGGATCTGGAGGCAATCCTGCATTATCACAGTTTCAGCCATATCGCACATCCCAAGAGCACCTGGGGCATACTGGAAGGCAACCCGACCCAAGGCCAGGTGCGGGCGGGCGGACGGCTGCTGCCGGTTGATTTTCTGATCAATATTACGCTCAATACTGATCGCTCCATTACCGGATATTTTTGCGGGGATGTTGAGCGGGCCCATACGTTGGCCTGCCGATTTTCGCGTGATCTAGCCATGGCCAAAGTGGACGCACCTTTTCCGATTGTGGTCACCACCAACAGCGGTTATCCCCTAGACCTTAATCTCTATCAGACCGTCAAGGGCATGACCGCAGCGCATGCGATCACACGGCCGGGCGGCTTAATTGTGACTGCCGCCCGGTGCAACGATGGATTCCCGGACCATGGCGCATTCAAACACCAGCTTCTGCAGGGACCTGCGCCCAACCAGGCCTGGGACACACTCCGCTTGCGTTCCCACTGCGAGCCGGATCAGTGGCAGACGCAGAAGCTGCTGCAGATTCAGCGTATGTGCCGCGTGCAATTGTACAGCGACCTTGACCCGGAGCTCGTGAAACACGCCCACATTGACCCGATAACGGATGTGCGCACCGCTATAGATTGTGAACTGAGCCATCTGGGCCATCAGGCGGCCCCGGTGGCTATCCTCCCGGAAGGCCCGCTAACCATCCCCTATGTCCGCGATGCCAGCGGCTAGGGATTCAGCACCTGCAGTATAGCCTTCGTCATGAATCGGGCCACAAACCGATTCCCCTCCTGATTGAGATGGACCCCATCGCTGGTGAGCACGCCCTGATATGCCTTCTCGGCGTTATGGTCGCGCAGGTGTGCCTCAAACGCCTTGCGCAAATCACAGAGGGTCGCACCCGCTGAATCAGCCACACTCCGGGAAATGTCCGCGTACTCCATAAGACGCTGATTCACTTCAGCGTCGTTATCCGGGTCCTCTCCAATCACGCTTGGTGTACACAGGAGCGGCTCGGCATCCTGGGCCCGGATTCTGCCGATCAGTTCATGCAGGCCGGCCTCGAAAACGTCAGGAGCGGTGCCGGTTACCTGCTCAAATTCGAAGTGGTGCCACACATCATTGATACCTATGTATATGACCACATGCGTAGGCTCCAACGCCAGCACATCCGAGTCCAGCCGACCTAGCAGGTCGGGCACCTTGTTGCCGCTGATGCCTGCTCCGAACACCTGGATATCCGCATCTACCTGCGCCAGGGAGTCGGCCACCAAGGATACGTACCCATTGGGCTGCACGCCGGCTTCGGTGATTGAATCACCGAGAAACACGATTTTAGCCTGAGCCATCACCGGCTGCCGGGGAATTCCTGCCGCGCAAATCAGCATAAGCGCCCAATTGATAAATGACTGGATCTTCATTTGGCGAGCCTCTTTGAATGAGTGATCTGCGGAAAGATACGTGCGGCGGCCTTATGGCTGCCTGCGTCATTGGAGCTGAGGGGGCCGGATCATCAGCAGACCGTTTTTTCTGCGACCGAAGCAAGCAGGCCCCCGGGTGAAGAGTCTGCTACCTCAGTCTGGTCTGATGGCTGCCTGGGAAGACCCGATGCGCCTTGAGGAGCTTCGCATCGCGAAACCCAGGTGTTGGAGGTCACGCGCCGCATATTCTGGATCCGGGAATGCTTGGTTGAGGTGATCGGCTTAACAACAACCATTCCGTGCTGGGGCAAATTGGAACGACTCATGGATATGAAGCTCTTGCAAAACGCGTGAATCACGGGGTTTTGCCTATTTCACGTTTCGCCGGCCGGGCAAC